>JAJDBZ010000545.1 GCA_029261095.1 Candidatus Omnitrophota bacterium
TGGCGCAAGGACGCCAACCCACCCGGCGGTGGGCAAGCCGGAACTGATCCTCACTTTATGATCGAAGACTTGATCGACCGCTTCGGAATTGAATATGCCGTGTTGTTCGGGGAGTCGAGTCATCTCGCGCTATCCAACCTAACTGGGTCAGACTGGCCAACCGCTGTCGCGAAGGCTTATAACGAATGGCTCATCAATGACTGGTTCTCGGTGGACCCCCGATTTCTAGGCACCGTGTTCATCGCACCTCAAGACCCGCTCGAAGCGGCCAAAGAAATCGACCGAGTGGGAGGCCACCCACAGTTTGTCCAGGTGGGATTTGGAACCGGCTCACAAGCCCCATACGGGCAAAAGCAATTCCATCCCATCCTCGAAGCCGCGGAAAGAAATAACCTGGCTATCGCGGTCCATATCGCCACCGAAGGAGCAGGCACCTCTTATCCTCCCACCAGTGCTGGTTATCCCAGTTTCTATGTCGAGTGGAAGATCCTGCATACCGCTACCCTGAAAGCCCACATGGCGAGCATGATATTTGAGGGAGTCTTTGAGAAGTTTCCCAAGCTTAAACTGATTCTGGTTGAGGGGGGAATAGGATGGGTCCCGGAGACATTGTGGAAAATGGACCAGAATTGGAAAGCTATGCAGACAGAGACTCCGTGGGTGAAACGCAAACCGAGCGAGTATGCCGCCGAACATGTTCGTTTGACCACCCAGCCCATCGAGGAATCGGAAAACCCTGAACATATCAAACAAATGTTGGGTATGTTTCCAGCCGATCAGATGCTCCTCTTCTCGAGCGATTACCCTCATTGGGATTTCGACAGTCCCGAGTATGTCAAGAAACTTCTTCCAGACAGCATCAAAGATCGTGTTTTGTCTGAAACGGCTCGTGAGTTATATGGCCTCCCGAAACCCTTGTCGGTGGCCACATAAGACGATGAATCCACACCCTGTCGCCGATTTGACCGACCTACCCGAACAAGGCCCCCTCATGGTGAAGGTCAAAGGATTGGAAGTGGGGATCTTAAGAGTCGAAGGAGAGTTTTTCGCCTTCCATAATCGATGCCCCCACCGGGGCGCTCCCATCTGTAAAGGGAAGGTGGGAGGGACGGTCAACTCCACCAAACCGGGTGAATACCTTTACGAACGCGAGAGTGAGTATCTTCTGTGCCCTTGGCACGGTTGGGAATTCGAACTCGAGACTGGCAAGAACAAACTCGACCCCCGGTTCAGACTCAAATCCTTCCGCGTGGAAGCCATCGATGGAAAGATCTGCGTTTACTTGTAAGAGACTTTAAGGGACGACGGGATGGAATGAATCCGATGCACGTAAGAGGTTAAAATGTCATCGAACAAGGTGGCCATTTGGGGTGCGGGTATGCAGGGCTTGGTGGTTGCCGACATCTTTCGGCAGTCCCGAGAGTTTGAGATAGCGGGATTCCTAGACGATCAAAATCCTGAATCAAAGGGCCAACCTTTTGGGGATTCCAGCATACTCGGTGGATCCGAAGAACTTGAAAGGCTCCTAGATTCTGGTGTGCGCCATCTCATTTTCGCCTTCGGACACAACACCACCCGATTGAAACTCACTAATCAAGTCAGCGAGATGGGGTTCGATCTAGTCAGTGCCATTCACCCGAACGCAATCATCGCCTCCGATGTCCCGGTAGGGAGAGGATCGATCATTAAGGCGGGCGCCATCATCGATCCCGCGGTCACCATCGGTGAGAATGTCCTTGTGGGATCTGCATGTTCAGTCGCCCACGGTTGCGTTCTAGATGATGGTTCGAGATTGTCCGGTGGGGCGGATCTTGCAGGGTCGGTTCATGTCAAACGCGGCGCCTGGGTGGGTGTCGGTTCGACTGTCAAGGAACGGTCCGTTATTGGTGAAAGAGCCATCATTGGCGCGGGTTCGGTGGTTCTTCAGGATGTTCCCAGCGGTCATGTGGTCGTAGGAGTCCCAGCAGAGTATCTACGCGAGGTCTATTCCGAAGAGATCTAGAGATTCCTTGCCTCCCAGAAATCAAAGAGAACAATATGAGACCCATTCACTTTCGACTTAATCAACATTTTTCATCAATTATGCGGCCACCCTTGGACTGACCCACAATTGATCCTATCTTCGTATCCGAAGAGTACAATCAGATCATGTCTTTATTCCGTTTGGTTCTCGTTTTTCTGTTAATCAACGCCATCCACTCTCCGATCTTGTTCGCGGAGACGGACCTGCTCATTGTCGGTGGGACCGAGGGGGGGTGTGCCGCTGCCATCCAAGCCGCGCGTATGGGCGTCTCTAAGATCGTCCTGGTCAATGACATCGAATGGCTCGGCGGTCAGTTTTCGGCAGAAGCACTCTCGGCGGTTGATGAAAACAGCAACACCACAGGATTGGCACCCGGAGTACGACACCAGGTTCCCATTCCTCGCAGTGGTCTTTTTAAAGAGGCCGTCGAACGCATTCATCGGATCAACAAAGAGAAGTATGGGCACCCACGTCCCGGAAATACACGAGTAAACACCACAGTACGCCCCGCGGATGGAAATCGGGTCTTTCACGAGATGATCCAACCCTATGTCGAATCCGGGCAGATCGAAGTAGTGAGCCACTATTACCCTGTTGAAGTCTTGAAATCTCCCGATGGGATAGTTGTGAGGGGCGTTCGATTCCAATCGACTCACGACCCAGGCCAACAGATGACGGTTAGGGCAAGCCTGACGATGGATGCCACAGAGTGGGGAGAGGTTGTCAAGTTGTCAGGCGCCGCTTACGAATTCGGGCCCGATCTCAAGAGCAAATATGGAGAACCCGAAGCGCCGGAGAGCCGTGAGGAATACCCCCTTACCGATATGAATCCGATCACCTACACGATGGTGATTGTCGAAACCTCTGAAGAAAATGTGATTCCTAAGCCGGAGGGCTACGATCCGAAGGTGTATGACACCTCACCCTATCCACGAGATCATAACTTCTTCTACACGAGCCGGCGAGTGATCGATCAATACAACCTCGAGGACGTTCGCTATCCCGATGTCATTCTTCTTTGCTCACCCGTCCAAGATTACCCGTTTGATGTCCTCCCACAAAACGTAGTAGAGGCTTTGGAGGCGGACGAGAGCGGAGCTTCGAAAAGGAATATTGTCGAGATGACTCGCAAACAACGCGAGATCGTTTTCGAGGATGCAAGACTTCAATCTCTCGGTCTCCTATACTGGTTGCAAACCTCTCTTCATGACCGGATGGAGGACAAATCGCATTCTTTCCGCCGATTTCGACTCACCGATGAGTTCGGAACGGACGATCGTCTCCCCTGGAAACCCTACGTCCGCGAGTCGCTCAGGCTCAAGGCGATGTATATGATGAAACAACAAGACACCATGGGCCATGAGGGAAACAGCCAACACTTTGCCAACGTGATGTACCATGACGGTGTCGCGTGTTGGCAGTTCGAATACGATTTCCACCCGACTCGGCGTGAGTTTCTCGATGGCGACTCCTCCGATCCCTGGCAAGCGAAATTCAGAAAACTGCGAAACTGGGGACCCCCCTTTAGTGGCCGCGCCAACTTCCCCATCCGAAGTCTGATCCCCGAAGAAGTGGATGGTCTTCTCTCCGCCGAGAAGAATCTGGGGTACAGCAGCATCGTCAGTTCGGCGATTCGTCTCCATGATCACTGCATGGCAGTCGGACAAGCGTGCGGAGCGGTCGCAGCAGTCGCCTTGTCCAAGAAGGTCCAGCCCCGTGAAATCCCATACGACCTGTGTTTGATTGAAGATGTCCGGGAAGGGCTTTGCTCAGTGAAGGATGAGATGGAGCCGGTGGTTCTGTGGCCATTCAAGGATGTTGAAACCGACCACCCCGCCTTTGTCTCGATCAACCGGCTGGCTGCGCGTCAAGCGCTCCCCATCGAGCCAACCGAATTCGAGTTTAAACCGGATGAAGTCGCGACAGAGACCTGGAAGCAAAGAGTAGTCGCTAAGACCCAACCAACTTTCGAAGAAAAGGTCAACCTGGAAATCCCGGAAGGCTCGCTTACACGAGGGGAATTTGCCAAACAATGGTGGAGGGCAATCAAGGAACTTCCGGTGAAATCGCCAACCTCTGGTGACGGTCCCGATCGGGACAACGATGGGATTCTCGACTCAGAAGATCCTCTGCCCCTGGATCGTGACAACAACAACCGAATGGACCATTTGGAGGAATAGATGTTTTTTGCCCGTGTTTGCTTTGTTGCTTTCTTGGTGATTCTTTCTCACGGAACTGGACTGGCTCAGGAAGCGCGACCCTCGCAACCCAACATCATCTTCATTCTGGTTGATGACATGCGCTGGGATCAACTCGGAATCACCGGTCACCCCGTTGTCCAGACCCCGAATATCGATCGGATCGGAGAAGAGGGGTCTGTCTTCAAGAATGCCTTTGTCTGCACCCCTCTCTGCTCTCCCAGCCGCGCCAGTTTTCTGACCGGGCAATACCCTCACACTCACCGGGTCATCAACAACGATCGCAACGGACTCGGATTTATCAGCCACAAACTGGTTACCTTCCCCATGATGCTCCGCAAGGCGGGGTACGAAACCGCCTATATCGGCAAGTGGCACATGGGTCACGACGACACCCGTCGCCCCGGTTTCGATCATTGGATCAGTTTCGTGGGTCAGGGACTTTTCCTCGATCCGGTGGTGAATATCAACGGCGTAAGGAGGCAATGCGATGGTTACATGACCGACCTCCTGAACCAGTGGACGGTCGATTTCCTGAAGGAGGATCATGAGAAGCCATTCCTTCTTTACCTCTCGCACAAGGCTGTCCATCAACCCTACATCCCCGCGGAGCGTCATTCCGATCTCTATGCGGGCCAAGAGTACACCCCTCCTCCAAGCGCTGATGACGATCTTTCGGGTAAGCCCGCGCTCCGAAGAACCGCGCCACCTGTCGATAAATTGAAAATCCTTGGGGCGACTCCCGAACCAGCAGAACCCAGATATGGACGACCGAATACGGAAGAGGAGATATTCCTCGACCACCTGCGATGCCTCGCCTCGGTCGATGAAGGAGTCGGACAGATTTTTGAGGTCCTCGAAAAAAAGGGCGAGTTGGATAATACGATGATTATCTTCACCAGCGACAACGGCTTCCTCTTCGGCGAGCATGGAGAGTTTCGCAACAAGCGAGTGGCTTATGAAGAATCCCTCCGCGTGCCGCTCCTCATGCGATATCCCGCTTTAATCGAACCTGGAACCCAACGCGACCAGATGGCCCTCAACATCGACATCGCTCCGACTCTTTACGATCTCGTCGGTGTCGAACCGCCCATTCCGGTGCACGGAAAATCCCTCGTGCCTGTTCTCAAAAACCCCAAGGCGCCCTTGCGGGACTCCTTTCTCGCCGAGTATTACCTGGAAGAGATCACCCCGAAGCACGCCGAGTGGAAGACGGTTCGCACAGACCGCTGGAAATTCATTCACTACCCTGGGTTGGAGGGGATGGACGAGCTGTACGACCTAAAAAACGATCCGCTCGAATTGGAAAATCTGATATCCTCATCCGAACATGAGGAACGGTTGGACGAACTCAAAGCGGAGTTATCGAATCTGCTGGAGAAGACGGGAGGCTAAGGCCATGACCATTCGCAAATTATTCGCGGCAACGATATCACTATTCCTTTTTCTGGGCGCCTCTCAATCGACGGAGCGTCCCAACATCATCCTTTGCATGGCCGACGATCTGGGGTGGGGGGACACCGGATACAATGGGCATCCCGTTCTGAAAACTCCCAACCTAGACCGGATGGCGGAACAGGGAATCGTGTTCAACCGATTTTATTCGGCCTCCGCGGTCTGCTCCCCCACACGAGGGAGCTGCATGACCGGCCGTCACCCCGCGCGGTATGGCATTGGTGGAGCTAATGACGGTCATATGCTCGAGGAGGAAATCACCCTGGCGGAGGTGCTGAAGGAAAAGGGATACACAACGGGTCATTTCGGAAAGTGGCATCTCGGAACCCTGACCACCAAAGAAAAGGATTCGAATCGCGGTAAACCGGGTGACTCTACCCATTATGCTCCCCCATGGGAGCACGGTTTCGATGTCTCTTTCTCGACCGAGGCCAAGACGCCGACTTGGGACCCGATGAAGGATCCGGAGAATCCCGACAAACATTACCGGACTTACTATTGGATCGGGGAAGAAACGAAAGCGAGTGAAAACCTGGAAGGCGATGATTCCCGAGTCATCATGGACCGCGCGATTCCTTTCATCGAGGGAGCGGTCGAAGAAGAAAAACCTTTCTTTGCCGTGATCTGGTTCCACACCCCGCACAATCCAGTCATCGCGGGAAAGGATTATCGCGAGATGTACTCCGATTTGGATGAGGACCACCAACATTATTATGGGTGTGTCACCGCACTCGACGAGCAGATGGGTCGCCTCCGCGAAACGCTCTCGGACCTAAAAGTCGAAAAGAACACCATGCTCTGGTTCTGTTCCGACAACGGACCCGCGGCTAAACTCGGAGGCCCTGGCAAGGAGCCGGGCGCGCGACAAAGAGGGACCACCGGCCCTTATCGAGGCCGAAAGGGAAGTCTCTACGAGGGCGGTGTCCGTGTCCCGGGACTGCTGGTCTGGCCGGATGCCTTTCCCGAACCGAAGACGATCGACACCGCCTGTGTCACCTCCGATTATTTTCCGACGATTCTGCAAACCCTGGAGATTCCGTTACCCGACCGTCCCTATGATGGGATCAGTCTTCTTCCGGTAATCCGTGGAACGATCAAGGGGCGCCCTAAACCGATCGGCTTCGATTTCCGTGACCAACTGGCATGGTCTGATAGTCGTTACAAGGTCTATAAGCCTCGGGATAGTGATAGGTTCGAGCTTTACGATTTGGCAGAAGATCCGGGGGAGAGCCATGACTTGGCGAAGGAGCATTCGAAAATCTTGGAAACCATGAGGGACCAACTGGATCAGTGGCGAGAAGACTGCGCTACGAGCAGGAAGCTGAAGGAATACTGACTTAGGCCTCGGTAAAGCACCCTCCTAAGTTTCTGAAAATTCATCACTTATGGCAGCCTTTTCCAAGAGCCCCCTCATCGAACCCCCTGAGGGACAGCAAATCCTGGACAATTAAAAGTATTCTGTATACACTATTATTAAATAAGGTTGGAAAGGAGGTCGGCCATGAGTGAATTCAGTTGGAACCTACTAGTCGGAGTCACCGACTACAATGAAGGGGCGGACCTTTCCACTCACCTGATCTCGTACGGTTGGAACTCGGATCATTGTTACTCGGCGGAAGCGGTCATGGACACTCTGAGTGAGGGCAGCTACAGCTTGGTTATCCTCGATGACGAAATACTGGCCGATTCGGAATGGTCGTTGGAGGATCTTGCGGACTCACTCCCGGGCGATACACGAGCGATCATTATTGGCGAACCCGGTTCTGTTTACCCGCTAGAAGCTTTTGGAGACAAAGTCCGAGTGGTGATCCGACCATTTTCATACAACCTGCTTCATTCTCTAGTCGAGATTCTGTTATCCGACACATCGATCTCGAATCAAGGATCGAATGAAGAGGATTGGACCGATGAAGATTCGGATTGGAGAATGTCTTTCGAAGAATTTAAAGAATACGTCACCGTGTAATCGGATGTCGCCCATCAGGGTGGCACTTAAAACCTGCCGTGGCGAGAGGGCGGCTTGCTACGGCAGGTTTATTAATTCGACCTTCCTACATCAACCATCCATCCAGAAGCCTCGTCACCGAAAAATAGATCAGAATCCCGAGTGCGTCGTTTGACATGGTGATGAAAGGTCCCGAAGCGACTGCGGGATCAATCCCCAACCTTGAGAATGTGAGCGGTACCATACTGGCGTAAAGCCCGGCAGTGGTCATCGAAAGAACCATCGAAATGCCGACGATGAGCCCGAATATCATAGTGTCCCCCTGCAGAAAGGCAAAAAGACAACCTGCCGAACCGGTCAGAAGACCGCAGATGATTCCCATAAGGACAGCAATGCGTACTTCCTTGCTGATCGTTCGAAAGAGTTGAGACCGACTGACTTGCCCGGTTGCGATTCCACGCACGATCAAGGTTGAAGACTGGTTTCCGATGTTTCCCCCCATCGACATGATGACCGGCAAGAAAAAGGCGAGATAAGCAAACTGCGAGATCAGATCCTCGAATGCATAGATGATGACCGCGCAACCGAGTCCGCCAATCAAACCGATAATCATCCAGGGGAGGCGGAATTTCAGAACCCCCCACGCGGACCGGGTGAAGAGCTCGTCTTCGCTCGATCCAGCCATACGAAACATGTCCTCACTCGTCTCGTCGGTAACCACATCGAGGATATCGTCAACTGTGATTCTACCCGCCAATTTTCCCGAGTCATCCACCACTGGAATCGAAACCAAGTTGTACCTGACAAACAACCGGGCAACATCCTCCTGGTCGGTGTCCGCAGTTACTCGCGGGAACTCCAGGCTCGAGATGGTTCCAAGTCTCTCCTGGGGTGTCCGCCAAATGAGCTCTTGAATGGGGAACCCACCCTTAAAACGACCCTCGTCATCGATTGTGTATGCCATAGTAAATGGAATGTCTGGGGGAGCCTGACTCAGGAATGCTCGGGTGATTTGAACCGTCCAACTTTCCGGGAAGGCCAGATACTCCGATGTCATGATTCCGCCCGCGGTCTCCTCGTCATGGGTGAGAAGATCCTCGACCTCGGTCCTTTCGACCTCGGACATCAGGCTTAAGACTCTTTGTTGACGGCCCTCGTCTTCGATATCTCCGACCAAGTCCGCTGCGTCGTCGGGGTCCATGTCTTCCAGCAAGTCGGAAAGTTCTTGATCCGGGAGACGCTCAGTCAGGCGTGACCTCAGATCTTCATCCACCTCTGCAAGAACATCCGAGGAAGCCTCTTCATCCAGGAGTTCGAAAACGCGATGCGCTTCATCTGGTGATAGATGAGCTAAGACCAAGGCTAAATCGGCGGGGTGGACTCCCTCCAAATGAGCGACGATGTTTGAATCGTCTTCGGTTTCGAGGATTTCATGGAGTACTTCAAAATAATCTTCAGCGTTTTCGGTCATAGAAAACCATCCTAAAAGGACCCGCGACAAGGTTCAACGAACTGGAATCCCGACTCGTTGAGTACATCTTCTCATGGATGGGTGGGATCCAAGAAGAAGGAGAGGTTGTGTGGTCAATCGAGAAAAACCCTTGGTAGCGGTGGGTGGATTCGAACCACCGACTCAGGGCTTATGAAACCCCCGCTCTAACCGACTGAGCTACACCGCCACACGGGGGGTGAATATACCGGCCTGTTCATTAATTTCAAGTTCAGCCAGAGGCCTATCGGGGATCGAGATCTAGTAGGTACACTTGAAACATGCGTATCTGTGCATTCGTCATCTTCTTCTCGATGGGCGCGCAGGCCTTGGATTTCGGCCTCTCCTTCCCACCGGTATCCGACACTGTTCAGCGCCAGTTCACCGCTGGGCATCTGCAGGCTCTCCAGGTCAGCCACATTCGGTTCGCCGAGGATTGGACTTTCCGAGAGCCTTCCCCCGGAGTGTTCAACTGGGGCCCTCTCGATGCACGTTTCGCATGGGCGGAGGCAAATCATGTCACAGTCCTCCTCACCCTCCAATCGAGGGGTCCGGATTGGGCATGCGGAATCCGCAACGACCAGAGTTGTGTCTACCAATCCGAGGGTGATTTTAGGAACTTTGTCCGATCTCTCCTCCAAAGATACTCCGACAAGATAGACAAGATTCAGTTTGGAAATGAATGGAACACCACATTCCACTATATTGGCACCGCCACCGACTACTTACGATTCAACAACATTCTCTATGACGAGGTGAGGATCGAATCACCCTCCACAGAGGTAGTCCTAGGAGGCCTTTCGACCGGAGCGATGACCATCCTCTCCGGTTGCTCAGGACGGCTCGATGAGGTTTGCGACGATGGAGATCTCTTGAACCGTCAAGAGATCGGTTCTTTCTGCTCGGAGAACTATCCTAAGTTCATTGACCGCGTCCGAACCGTCCTGGACCAAGCACGATACGACGTATTGGACATTCACCTTTATGACGATGCCGAGAATTGGGCGGATCATCTAGAAGCCTTCCGAGAAATCGCACCTGACAAACCAATCCTCGTATCCGAGTTCGGGGGTCCGAACATTTTCTGCGAAGACTCCGATCCCGAGTACCAAGCGGAAAGGCTGGAGGTTTACCTGACCGCCTTGTGTCAGTCGGAGGAGATCGAGGAGGCCTATTTCTTTAAACTGGTGGAGCGGGGCGACGGCAGCGCTCACGAAAGATCGGGGTTGATCGATGGCGACCTCAACCTCAAACCTGCCTATTCAGTATTCCAGAATCGAGCGAACTACTGCATCGAACAAGGAGTGGACCGATCGACTTGGTTGCTCCGGTGATTAGGCACCGATCGCCTTCATCACAAAGGGCCACATAAGATCCGGATAGAATTGATGCCCAGACTCGCCAAACTTAGCGTCGAAATTTTCGGGATGGCCGGATGCTTGATAAATGGCTCCGGCCTGCGCAACCGCTTTTTCAATGTCGTGAACCGAATGCAAACCATCCTCACGACCATTGACCACCAATTGATATCTTGGAGCGGTCAGACCGGCGACATCATACAGGTCTCCCCACTCCTTGATGCCCGGAACTAGATTGCAATCGCAGTGATAGATGTATCCGTCTGCGCTGTGGACCAATGTGAACGAACAACTCGGAACCGCCACACTCACCCGTTCATCACAGGCGCTGGCGTAAAGAGTCGCCATACCTCCACCTGAGTTCCCCATCATCAGCACTCGTTTCGAGTCGACTTCTTCGAGACCGGTTGCCCAATCCAAAATCCGCCCGAGATCCCACACTCTTTCCCCAATTGCAGTCCTTCCGGCAACCAAGCAATGGATCAACTGGCTCCGACAGTCACGGTCGCCATGACGTTTCAATAGATCTGGAACGCCGTCGGTGGATAGGCCACGGGTCGCCGGCGCGATTGCCAGGAACCCCCGCTTGGCCGCCTGCACCGCGACATCGTATCCCTTCTCGACGATCTTCTTTTGCTGGTCCTCGTTTCGCACAACGCCCGCGTAGGTGTCGTGGCCGATCTCACTGTGCCCATGTGGGAGGACCGCAAGAGGGAAGGGACCTTCGGCGGTGGGACGAAGCAGCCAGAATGGGATTCGCACATCGGGTTCCGTTTCGATTTCTCCCCTCTGACGGGTATAGCTTCCCAAATCTTCTCCCGGTTCCGCCAACTCCATCCGGGGTGTATGCCCCTCCACATCCGAGGCGATCCGATCGAGGCCGATCAAGCGAATCAACTCAGCCCGAGCCTCCTTCTGCCATGCCTCGAAACCTCCCGGGTAATCACGGCGGTATGAGTATTTCGCATGGCCCTTGTCATAGATTCGTTGGAGGTAGCGGGTGACGTTTTCTGGGTAGTCGTTGAACTTGTCGTTGGGACTCTCGGCCCAAGCGAATTGCTGGAGGAATCCGAATCCCGCGATCGATCCAAATCCCTTGAGCAAAGATCTTCGAGATTGAATTTTCAAATCTGTTTCATGGAACTCTGACATGTCTTACCCCACCTCCATCACAATGACCCAATCATGCACTTCGGGTGGAATAATTTTGGTTTCCCAAACGCCATCCTGGTCGGGGACGACTTTACCGATTTCGGTTTCATCTCCACTTATAGGATCGAAATAAAAGGCCCGATAGGTGACATCGTTTTCCACCTTATAGATCTTCGGCGGATTCCAAAGCAATGGAGTATAGACGATTCTAATTTTTTTCCGAACACCGAAGGCGATAGCGGTATACGGGTCTCCCGCGTCATAGTCGACCCACTCCGGATGGCGTTCCATTTCCCAGAGTGGAAATCGGGAAAGAAACTTTGCTCCCAACCCCACTTGGCGCGACCCGGGGAACTGGTAAGCCTCTTGCCAGGGAGTGTTGCCCCAGCATCGTCCATGGGGAGAAGGTCCGTAAGGTTTTCCGGGAAGGTTGAATTGCCAAATGCCATTGGCTCCGTAGGTGAAACCGACCGCTCCGTTAAGAATAGATGAGTAAAAACTCATCCGGACGATGTTTTGAAAGGACCTGCCCATGATTCCTTCATAATTCACCTCGGAATTGATCACCGGCATTCTCGGGTCCCGATCGATTGATTTGGTCACCGCCTTCGCGGTGGATGGCACGCTTGCCAAATCGCTGTGTCCCGTTTGAAGCATTTCGAAGTCGAGGACCGTCGGGTCCACGACCTGCTCGCGGCCATACTTCGTGGGGTGGATGGTGATGGGAGAGTCATAGCCATCGATCTCCTGGACATATTTCGCGACTTCGGTCCAGCCCGTCTTCTGAATGGCCGACTCCTCCTCCTTATTCTCCGACAGGTAATAGGCCATCGTTCCTTCGCCCGCCATGCACCACACAACCGGATAGGCGCCATATCTTGCGACCAAGTATCGCCAGAATTTCTTCGTTCCTTCGACTCCGATCCGCGGAAGGTAATATCCCCACATCCCCACGATGCAAGGCGATAGACCCGACTTCACCAAGTGCTCGATCTTAAGGTCCGCAAGGTCATAATATTCGGGATGGATGTTCTTTAGATCCTTGCTTAGTGGGAGGCCAGCCTCGTTCATTCCACGTTCATCGCCATAGTCCATGTCGGGATAGGGACCGGCGACGATCTGAACCACATTGAATCCCTTCTCGACTCGGTCCTCTGTCAGAGTCTCGAATCCTTCTGGGAAATCCAACCGTTTGCTGAGACCCATCCACCAGGTGTCGCCGATCCAGAAGAAAGGGTCGCCATTGGAATAAACAAAATGAGTCTTGTCGTCGGAGATTCGAATGCACCCTTTTGAAAAGAGGGGATTCGAACCCGTATATTCGGAAACCTCAATGGAACCGCTCTGGTGGTGCAATCCGGATTCGTTCTGGTTCGAACAAGTGGTCCGATAAGTCGCCACCCCCACTTCATCGATGGCGACTCTTGCCACCCAGGTCTTTCCACCATTCCAAAATGCGGGTTGTCTAAAGGTCTTTCCCGATGGGTGAACAACCTCCACATCCAAGTCGATCTGGTTGTAGGGATCGGCGGCATCTCGGGCGGCCTCCCACCGGATCTCGGTGACACAATTGCGCTGAGCTTTGCCGTCCATTGATGCCTCCAATCCTCCTTCAGCAGGGAATCGCTTCGGGTTCCGAACATCTTGCCGTTTTCACCCCGTGCGTTCAACAGTTTTTTCGATTCGCTTCCATGATTCAAAAGCAACCACTTAAACGCTAAACTATCTGAAATTTTCTTTTGGAGCCCCATTTAATGTTCTCTTTCTTTAAGCGACACAAAATCATCACAACCCTATTGGCGATCCCCCTCTTACTCATTCTTGCCATCTTCCTCTTTGCAGCCTACCGCTCGATTGGTCCCTACCGGTCCTACCGAGTCAATCTCGATCTACCCGCTCCAGGATCCACTGAGCCAGTTGGCGACCTCTTGGTGGGAGTCGCAGAGCGCGATATCACTCCTGATCTTTCCCAATATGAAAGTTGGACGGATGCTGACAACGATGGCCGGTTCCGCCCCGAAAAAGGGGACACTTTTGAGGACGCGAACGGCAATGGAAAACTCGACACAGTTTGGATGGCAGGGTTCAGTAACAACCGCCCGGCGAGAGGTGTTCATGACCCCCTTCTCACACAGGCCATCGCGTTCAAGAACAATGGGGTGACCTTCGTTATGGTCACCATCGACTCCATCGGAATCTTCCACGACGTCTTTATCGACATCCGCAAGCGTATCGACCCTTCGCTTGGAATCGATCACGTTATGTTCTCCAGTTCCCATTGTCATGAAGTCCCCGACACCATGGGGATCTGGTCTTACTCGCCCTTCAATCCGTCGTTCGACCATGGTTACCTTGAGATGCTCAAACAAAAGACTGTCGAAGCCATCGCAGAGGCAGTCGGAAATGTCCAACCCGCCGACATGACCCTCGCCAGTGTCCCGGCGGGACCGGAGGGATTTGTCGACGATAGCCGGATCCCTCAGGTCTTTGATCACATCCTCCAATGCGCCAAGTTCGATGTGAAGGGAACCACCCAAACGATCGCCACAGTGGTCGAGTGGGGGAACCATCCCGAAACCCTTGGCTCGAACAATGACCAACTGACCGCCGACTTCGTCTATTACCTCCGAAGAGGGATGGAAGAAGGGGTTGCCGAACCCAACGGTGTCGAGGGTCTCGGTGGGATGTGCCTCTATTTCCAGGGCCAGTGTGGCGGACTCATGACTCAGCTTCATACAACGGTCCCCCATCGAAATGGACAAGAGGAGTTTCGCGAAGCCTCTTTCGAGAAAGCCGAAGCACTGGGTGAGAACCTGGCGATCCTCGGAGTGAATGTCCTGAATAGTGACCGAGCGGTGAAATCGGAAACGACAAACCTCGCGGTCTCGGCGCAAACCATCTTCCTTCCGATCGATGGTCTCTACGAGATCGCCGGAATCCTTGGGCTGGTGCACCCCGGTTGGTTCTGGGGCAAGACTCGAACTGAAGTGAACGCCATACAAATCGGAGACCTGGAGATTCTCACTATTCCCGGCGAACTTTACCCGGAAATCGGGAATGGGGGAGTCGAAAACCCAGAGGCGGGAGATTTCTATATCCCCCCAGTCGAGGTGCCACCTCTTCGCGAGTTGATGAAGGGCGAACTCACGATGATCATAGGATTGGCCAACGACGAACTCGGGTATTTCGTGCCGAAGAGCCAGTGGGATGTCGAGGCTCCCTTCGCCTATGACCTCGAGAAGGACCAATATGGAGAGGAGAATTCGATGGGGCCAGATGCCTCACCCACTCTCCACAAGGAATGTTTGGCGATTCTTGAAAGGTTACACGCGACCCTCGAAAGAATGTAATTTGGTGGGGGGCCGTGGTACCCTCGGACTCTTGTGAAAAGTGTTTGGCACTCCTTACCCATATTGCTTGCTATGGTCTTTCCCACTTTGGGGAATGTTTCAGCGCAACCCGTACTTCCCTCGGGCGCGACTCCGGAGATCCGTCTCGTCCCGCCGCCGGGTTATGACGATGACTCGCAGGCGTTTCGGGATCTTTTCGAAAGACCCGATGAATGGGCTCTCGCCCGATCGCGGATCGATTCCATCGGGTACTACGACCATCGGATCAACCAGTTCTCGGACGAAGATCTGACAAAATGGTTCGCCACCATACAGACATGGGATAAAAAACTCTTCATCGAAACGGGGGCGATCAACGAATGGTGCCCCACCGGCCAGTCCTGTTTCAACGCGATCCATCCCCTGTACGACCGGTTCATCAGCCTGGGCGCTCGTATTGACGCATTCTGTATGGATGAACCCTTCTTCAAGGTCCGTCATTTCGGTTTAGGAAACGACCAGTACGCGGTGGAGCAGGTCGCGGATTGGATCCGTCTTATCAGAGAGAACTATCCCGATGTGGCTGTGGGGAGCATCGAACCTTATCCTAGCCTGGGTATCTATACCATCCAGAATTGGATCACAAACTTGGAAAACCGCTTGACCGAACTCGGGGTTCGCGGTCTTGATTTTTTCTGCCTCGATCCGGATTGGAGAAGGTTCCCTTCGGATGGGAGGTGGAGCCAGGTCAAGATACTCGATGACTTCTGCAAGGAACGTGGGCTTC
>JAJDBZ010000546.1 GCA_029261095.1 Candidatus Omnitrophota bacterium
GATCGTAAGCATTCCCCAGGAGTGTTCGTTTCCAGGCGATGATCTTCCCGAAATCAACCGGCCCCTCTCCGAATTCGGGCGCATCCGCAAGGTGACCATCCTCAAGAACCCCTTCTCGCAACAGTTTTTCTGGACTAATCAACCAGGGATTTCCGGCAAATGCAGAAAAGCATTGGTAGGGGGAATCGCCATACCCAGTCGGCCCCAATGGAAGAATCTGCCAAACGGATTGACCGGAATTCTCAAGAAAATCGATGAAACGGAAAGCGGATGATCCGAAATCTCCGATCCCATAGGGACCAGGGAAAGAACTGGGGTGGAGCAGGATGCCGCTCTTGCGTAGGGATTTCATACATCGAGACTACCCAAGTCTTCATTGAGTTAACAGGTCTGGCCCTCGCGAATATCAGAATTGAGGAAATTGACGATTGAACTTACATGTCGTATAGGGAATAATCGGTTTTCGAGAATTGACCCTGAGTTGCCCTCTTCATCTTGAATTACCTTCAGGGAATCCGATCTTTCCGAGGGAGCCTTCTATGAACCTTTCCGATGAAATCCAGAGATTGAATGATTTGAAAGAAAACGGAACCATCACCGAAGAAGAATTCGCCGAAGCGAAACAAAAACTTCTCCATCAATCGGAGGGGTTGAATGTCAACCTGGACACGGGTTCATGGGGCATGATCATCCATCTCTCGCAGCTCTGCGGTTTCCTCCTCCCTCTCGCCGGCTCCATCGTTCCAATTGTCATATGGCAGCTCAAGAAAGCGGAATCTCCCGCCATCGATCGTCACGGACGCATCGTCGCGAACTGGATGATCAGTGAATTCATTTATTTCATCATATGTGGGATCTTGACCATTGTCCTTATTGGTATCCCACTCATTTTTGTACTACTCGGACTGGGTATCCTTTTCCCAATCATCGGAGCAGTCAAAGCCTCCAATGGGGATTTCTGGAACTATCCTATGTCAATCAAATTCTTCGGAGTCAGCTCGGATATTTGATTTGTAACCTTGCCCGAGTCCATGACCGTGATCACACCCGCCGCTTTTTCACCAAACGATCCGTCCCATTCTGACGAACCTTGTTGAGAAATTTTTCGGAGGAGGACTCGATCAACTCCCTCTCGTTCTTTGGTTTGAGACGGTACATCTGCACGGGATTTTTCATTCTAGGGTTATGACGAAAATCATTCTGGAATTGGCCGATGAAGTTCCAATAAAGGAAATTGAAGGGGCATGCTTTCTCGCCAAGGCGTTTCTTGCCATTGTAGAAACATCCCTTGCAATAATCGCTCATCGTCCCGATATAATGCGCCGATGCCGCATAGGGTTTGGACCCAAAGGAATCGCAGGTTCCATTTCCTCCATTCTCTGTGGCCATTAACAATCCCATGACATTTGGAAGCGTTGCCCACTCCGCCGAGTCGAGGTACATCTCACGGAACCATTGCACAAGGTTCTTTGGATGGACTCCAATCAGCAGCCCAAAGTTACCGACGATCATCAGACGCTCGATGTGGTGGATGTATCCCTCGGACAACGAATGCTGAACAGCGGACTTAACACACTTCATCAGAGTCTCACCGGTCAACATCATCTCGGGAATCTCCCCTTTGTAACCGAGCGGGTTCTCATCTCGGTACTCGGGCATCTTTAACCAATACATGCCATGGACATACTCTCGCCATCCCAGAATCTGTCTGACAAAACCCTCCGCAGAATTGATCGGAGCCAACCCCTCGCGATAAGCCGACTCAACCTGCTGGAGGAGATCCATCGGCTCGATGAATCCGTGGTTCAAATAGGCAGAAAGACGGGAATGGTAAACCACATGCGATTTGGAGAGCATGGCGTCCTGGTACATTCCAAATAACCGAAGACGGTTCGCCACAAAATCCTCGACCCAATCCGATATATCATCCCGTCTGACAGGTAAATTGAACCCTTCACAACTACCGGGATGATCTGGAAAGAACTTTTCTACCGTATCGATGGCTTCTTGGGTCATTTCATCGGGTTCAAAGGTGGGTAGATCGGGAATGGGAAGGTTGCCTTCGGGGGCGGCTCGATTTTCCGAGTCATAATTCCATTGACCACCCTCGGGTTTCTTGCCATCCATCAGGAGGTTTGTTTCAAGACGGCGCATTTCATAGAACGACTCCATGGATGGGTCTTCGGCGTTCGCATGCCATTCGGCGAAGGCCTCTCTCCCCACCATGAACCGGTCGTTCGGCAGACTCTCGATTGTTACGGGAAAACCTTCGACCAACTTTGTCACGAACCCGTCCTCATCATATTCGGAGGCTTGCATCACTCGCAGATGGTCTATGGCGTGCGATGCTACAAAGTGTTCGAGGCAGGCCCGCTTCCCCTTCCGAGCGATTCGGCCCCATCGCTCGCAATCCAATCGGTAATGGTCCACCACATGCCCCAATCCGCGCAGTTCCTCCGCGAAATGTCGGACTAACGAAAGGATTAGTACCAGTTTCTTTTTCTGAGGGTGGTAGGTGAGGTCGCCGGGGGTGGGATCAACCAAACAGATCCTCGCTCTTCCCGGAGGGAGGTCCACAAGGAGCCGTGAACGAGGCGAAAGCTGATCGTTTTGAATCCATATCCCGTAGGGATCGCTCTTTGCTTCCGCCGAAGGATTTAGGCGCGCCATTGGAATTCACAAACACCTTTCTCCGAGTTGTCGCCCTCCACCCTAACACCAGATCCAATCCTCTTCAATTTGCATGAGGGTTGCCCCTTTTAAAGAGTTGTAAAAACTAAAGAATCGGAGATGTTTTGCTTGGATTGAATGAATGGGTTGACAATTTCGAACAACCTCTGATATGTACGCGCCAACGGGTCCCTAGCTCAGCGGTTAGAGCAGTCGACTCATAATCGATTGGTCCAGGGTTCGAATCCCTGGGGACCCACCATCAAAAATGTGAATTGAAAGAGGGGGAGCAGTTCGCGTTCTTCCATATGGCCTGCTCGAATATGACCGATAAAGAATCACAGTTCATGGAATTATGTGAGATCATGCACAAACTGCGTGCCCCTGGCGGTTGCCCTTGGGACCGTGAGCAAACCCACACATCCCTCACTCCTTACTTGATCGAAGAGGCGTATGAAGTGGCCGATGCGATCACGGACGAAGATGATGAGGAACTTAAAAAGGAATTGGGCGATGTCCTCCTCCAAGTAGTCTTTCACTCCGAGATTGCCGAGGAGCAAGGCCGATTTACGATTGCCGACGTGATTCAATCCATTAACGACAAAATGATTCGTCGACACCCCCATGTCTTCGGCGAGGCCGAAGCGGAGGACAGTGCCGCTGTCCTGAAGCAATGGGACGAAATCAAACAGGAAGAACGTGGAGATGAAACCTCTATCTTGGAGGGTGTGCCACGTTCCCTACCCGCTCTTTCCAGAGCGGAGCATCTCCAGAAACGCGCAGCGCGCGTCGGCTTCGATTGGCGGGATGAAAAAGAAATACGCGGGAAGGTCCGTGAAGAATTGGATGAACTAGCCGAGGTCTTGGATCGAGGCGAAACCGATAAAGTCCACGAAGAATTTGGCGACCTTCTGTTTGCGTTGGTCAATTGGGCGAGGTTCAATCGTCTCGATCCCGAACAGTCGTTGGATCGATGTAATCGAAAATTTATCGATCGATTCCGATACATTGAATCCGAACTCTTATCGAAGGGGTCCCATGTCCGCGAAGCCACCCTTGAAGAGATGGACGGGCTATGGGAAGAAGCAAAGAGTGCAGAGGGAGGAATAGCAGGTTGATGGCGCGAGACGAAGAAGAGTACTACGAAGACGATGAATCTGAAGATGAGACCGAAGATAAAGTCGATAATGATGGCGACCTCTCGGATCTCGATATCGAACCCGATGACGAGGGTTCGGATGAAGAAGAATTTGATGAAGACGATTTAGATCTCGAAGATGAGGATGTAGATGACATTGGTTATGATTACGAGGAGGACGATGACGGTCTTGTGGACGATACTCGTGCAGATCGCAAGGCTTATGGAGACTTTTCGAGTTTCGAAGATGACGATCCCGATTCGGATTATTCGCATCGAGACAATCTGGAAGACTTCTTTAATGACATCGATGCGGACTAATTGAATGAATCGAGGAAAAGAATTGACACAACCCAAACCCTTCGGAAACTCAAACCACTTTCCAGGCCTATTGCTCGCAGCCTTCTGCGTCCTCTCCCTCTCTTTGAGCGGGCCGCAGTCATCGGCGGCGATTCTGGCGCCGACCCTCATCGAGGTGTCAGGCGGGGAAGACGCATCTGAGTGGATCGCAATGGCTCACTCGATCCGATCGAAAGACATCGATGTGGTAGGAATTGTCGTGCAATCTCCCAGCATCGACTCACAGGCTATCCATCTCGCCGGGCGCCTCCGCGAAGCATTGAACCGCCCCGATATTCCGCTCATTCATGGACTTTCAGAAGCGGTTCCCGAATGTCCTTTTGTACTATGGGAAACCGGCAAGGCGGACCGATCGGTAGAGGTTCAGGAGAATCTGGCCGTCGAAATCTTGGCGTTGATCGAGAAATACTCCGGGAATCTGCAGATACTTTCCACGGGTTCTCTGGTGGGGATTGTCTCGGCCTGGGAACAGGATCCTTCATCGCTCTCAAAACTTCGCCGAATCCTTATTTCGGGAGTGACACTCGATCAGAATGTCTTAGGGGGTGTATCCGAAATCGAAGGGAAAGCCGGTGATCTCCTCCTCGCCTCCTCCGCCCCTTTGGTTCTCTTTCCCAGGGACCTGAACCAAACAGTCCGGTTTTCACGTGAGGACCAAATCTCCCTGTCGAAAGCAAGAACCCCTCTCACCGATTCACTCACCTACTTGGTGGCACGCGAGGCCCAGATTTCGAACGATTTCGACAAAGCCTGGGAAGCGGGAATTCCGTTCGGACACTCGTTAATGGTGACCTATGCTTTTCATCCTCCCGCTGGCCAACTGGAGAAGCGGATGGTTTCGGTGGGGAGCGCTGCTGGGCAGCAGGTCGAGTCATTGGTTGCGGCGGGCTGCAATCCGGACCTCATCATCGGGAACATGATTTTCAACCTCACTGATCCCATGATCGATTTTGGATTAGGTTTTTCGCATTACCTCTTCAACCTTGGGAGACTATCCCCCGATACCAAAAAGCTGGTTTCCGAAAAGCTCAAGAATCTACCCGCTCCCGCAGGTATTGCAGATGGAAGCGCCATTGCAAAAGAGCGCGTTCGCCAGGTGCTCGATTACCTCGAATCGAGCCTTCAGTGTTTCGATGGAATCGAAGCCGACAACACGGCAGACGCCGCCATCGATTCCCTATTGGACACCTACCAGAAAGTGGCTTCGATTGGATGGCTCTTCCCGGATGCGTTTTACCACAATTGGTCTGTTGATATGTCCGATAACGAAGAATTTGGATTCCGATGTGGTGTTTCAAATCCCCAAGGGCGGATTCTGAGAGACCTTTCCGTGTCTTCTTCCTTCGAAACGAGCTTATCACAGTCAAAGCACGTCGATTCCGCCACTGAAGATGTCGTTCATGATATTGCCGGCGAGCTGCCGAAACTGATGGTGAACCGCCAGTTTGAGTGCGCTGGGATGATTTTCTCTTCGACCCTTCCAATTCAGTATTCAATCCTTCGATGAGAAGGACGATTGTTTCGGAGATTGTGAAATGAACTCGCCGGACCCAAGTAGGTTAGGTCGCTCCATCGAGTTCAGGCCTATCCGTGCAGCCAGAACGCTTTTCATTATCCTGTCGATTTCTGCTATCCTCAGCTTTTCGTTTCACTAGGGGACTCATTGTTTTCGAAAGGTTGAGTGCCATTGGAAGATCTCGCGCTACGGCTGGGAGACAAGATCGCCCTTGCCACCTACTTCGGGGTTACAATCCTCATCGGTGTCTGGGGTGCCAAGAAGAGTCGGAATACCGAGGCGTACTTTGTCGGCGGGCGCTCGATTCCGGGTTGGGCGGTCGGCCTTTCGCTTCTCGGGACCGGGATCAGTTCGGTGAGTTTTCTGGCCTATCCCGGGTCAGCCTATGCTGGAGACTGGAGTCGCCTGGTCCCCGGACTGACACTCCCACTCGCCACGATGGTAGGTGTCTTTTTCTTCGTCCCCTTCTACCGCGCGAGTAAATACACCAGCGCCAACGAATACCTGGAGGATCGGTTCTCAGTCGGGGTCCGGGTTTATGGATGTCTCCTCTTCACAGTCCTTTCCGCGTGGCGCATCGGAAGCATCCTCTACTTACTCTGTTTGGCGCTGGTCCCTCTGACCGGTTGGGAAGTCGAATCGCTCATCATCGTCATGGGAATACTGGTCACGGTCTACACCGTCGCGGGAGGCATCGAAGCGGTCATATGGACCGATGTTCTTCAAACCGTGGTTCTGACCTTGGGTGGGATTATTGTTATCGGTGTTGTGTTTACATCGATCGATGGGGGTCCTGGCGCCATATTCGCGGAAGGGAACGCTGAGAAGAAATTTCATTTGACCGTCGATTTATCCCCCTCCCTCTTCACCGATACATTGTGGGTTTTGATCCTGAACGGGATGTTTCTCAACCTTCAGGAACTCGCCAGCAACCAGACAATGGTCCAAAGGTATTGTGCGGCCAGGTCGGACCGTGAAGCGAAGAACGCGGTATGGTTTACTGGCCTTGCCTCAGTGCCCATGTGGACGATGTTCATGTTTGTTGGAACCTGCCTGTATGTTTTTTATAATCATGTTGGGGACCCCACGGTGGAGAGTTTGGCCTCCGACGCCGTCCTCCCCCATTTTATCGTACACCAACTCCCCGTGGGGGTCGCGGGTTTCTTGATTGCCGCGGTCATGGCCGCCGCGATGTCCTCCATCGATTCCAGTATGAATGGAACCGCGACTATTCTGACTGTCGACATTTATAAAAGATTGCTCGTTCGCGACCAGACCGATGGTCACTACCTCCGGGTAGCTCGAATCCTGACTGCGATGCTGGGAGTTCTCATGGTGGTGATCGCATTCGGTGTGATTTGGCTCGGAGCCGACTCCATCCTCGAATGGTCGTTCGTCATCGGTGCGATCGTTCTAGGAGGAATGGGCGGAGTTTATTTCCTCGGCTTCTTCTCCACCCGAGCCAACTGGCAAGGAGTCGCGATTGGAATAGCCTGCGCATTTATATCCATCGTTTACCTCACCCTGTGCGAGGTTGATTCCAAACTTGAGGGGATGGGGGGTGATTTTCGGTTTCTGCCAGAATTTCTCCACACTGACCTTCATCCATTCCTGATCGGAGTGGTGGCTAATTTGATTGCATTCTTCGTCGGTTACCTCGCCAGTCTCTTCTTTTCTCCACCTCCACCCGACCAGGTGGCACGGTCAACCTGGCGGACTCTTCGTGAGAGAATGAGCGGTCGATGAGAGATCAATTGCCCTGAGAAGGAACTCGTTCTATCCTTCAGCATCCGTTCGTTTAAAGAGGAGTTTCATCATGGGTGTATTCGAGATGGTGGCGATCATTGTAGTTGCAGGTGTGATTTGCGAGATGTACAAGGCGCGTTTGGATACAAGTTCGAAAATCGAAAGCCAGACAGGCGAACTCCAAGATTTGATCAAGAAAATCGACTCACTGGAAAATAGGGTCATCTCGGTCGAAGAACTCACCCTCGAGAGAGAAAAAGAGAAACGCTTCGAAGAAATATCTCGTTGACAGGTTCCGCTATTTTCGAATGCCATGAGCGGCTTCGTGGTCAAGCAACCACTGCTTCCGAACGAGTCCGCCCGCATACCCCCCGAGACCTCCATCCAATTGAATCACCCGATGGCAGGGAACCACCAATGCCAGCTGGTTAGCCCCATTCGCGCTGGCCACTGCTCGTACCGCTTTGGGGCGGTCCACCTTCTTCGCCAATTCAGAATACGAAAGAGTCATTCCAGGCGGGATCTGCTGAAGTTCCCGCCAAACCGATTGCTGAAAAGGCGACCCATGAAGTTGGAGTGGCGTTTCAAAACTAAAAGATTCCCCTTTGAAAAACCCTTTCAATTCGCTCTCAATGCTGTCGATAGGTCCGGCCCGGCCCGGAACGATCCCACATCGCTTCCGTTTTCTCAACTTCTCAACCTCTCGCTCGAGACCCCGTCGGTCCACAAACTCCAATAGATGGAGGGCATCCTCATCCGCGATCGCCAGCATCGGTCCAAGGCGTGTGTCCAACCAAGCCGCGGACAGCGCTGCTGCCTCGGGTGAAGAGGGAGTCTCCCCCATGATCCGCGAGAACGCATCCCGAAACCCGCTTCCAGATTCGTAACCTGTGTCGATCTGGGCTTCGATCACCTTATCTCCGGAACGGATGTTTTTCATAGCGATGCCCATCCGCCTCGATCGAGCGTACTCGACAAAGGTCATCCCGAAACGCTTCTTGAATTGCCGTCGCACAGTTGATGGGTCGACGCAGAGGTCTTCGAAATCCCGCTCGCGCCACCGTTTCTCAGGGTCGTTCTCCACCGCATCCACCAATACCCTGATCAATTCGGTCTCGCCGTTGGGAGGATAAAGAGGGTTACATCTCTTGCAGGGGCGATAGGAAGCCAGGAGCGCTTCTTTGGCTTCTGAAAAGAACTCACAATTCTCTAATCTGGGTTTCTTTGCCGTGCAGGTTGGGCGACAAAAAATTCCCGTGCTTTTGACCCCCACGAAGAACACACCTTCATAATCAGAGTCTTTCTTCACAAATGCCTCGTAGTAGTTGTCCGTCAGTTCACTCGGCTTCATCATTTCACTCCCTCACCAATTCCCACTCAAGATTTGAGAGTAATATACAACTCTTGGAAATACCTGCCGCCGGAAATCGGGCACCGAATTCGATTCGTGCGAACCTCCGTTCTGTCCCGAAAATAATTGTTGCGTGATTCCAGGGCATCCTTTAAATTATTCTCCTGGAGTCATTAGAACGATTCCTCGTTTTCATCTCTATTGAAAGGGCCGCCCATGTACCTCGCCAGAAGCCTGTCGTTCCTTCTCCTTTTTCCCCTCTTTCTGCAATCTTCTTGGGGAATGCATCAAGTTCCCTCCAAATGGAAGGCGTTTCCTAATCAGCAATTCGGCCCCTCCCCGTTGGGATCCGCTGGAAAGTCTCTGATTCCTGAGGTTTCGCCCGAGGTTCAAGCCGATCTGGACCGCCTCCGAGGTCAGAAAAGCGCTGAGAATATTGTGCACGAAATAAGTCTCGGGACGGGTCTCGCCCATTCGGTCGCCTACATGAAACTGGAAATTCCCGGAGCGACCCTCGAGGACAAAGCCCGGATCTTTCTGGAGGACTACTCGAACTTGTTCCTAAAAGGTAGATCTACCGAAAACCTCGTTCATGAAAAGACCCGTGTCGATTCTTTGGGCTCCCAGCATGTCGATTTCCTTCAGTATCACCAAGGACTCCGCGTGTATGGCGCCGGCCTCACCGCTCATTTCGATCCCGAAGACAACCTGGTCATGGTCAACGGCGAGTACATCCCCAGGATCGACCTCGACTCAGACCTCAAAACTACTGCTCTCACCGAGGATGAGGCCCTCTATAAATCTCTCCGGCGACTCGGCCCCTTTCCATGGAAGAGAATGGAACCTGGCGAGCTCGTCGTTTATGCGAAGTACCCCGGAGCCAAAGGGAATTATCTGGCTTACCGCTACGACCTCATCGGGAATGGCTTTGGCTCCCATCACATCCTCTTCGCGGATGCCACCGATGGGACTCCGCTTGCGTTCTTCCCGACCGCAGCCTATCTGGATGGAACGGCTAACGTTTTCGAACCCAATCCCGTGGACAATCCGAACCCCGTGCAAAGAACGATCACCGGCTTGGATGATTCGGGGTTCCTTCGCGGCCCTCTTAATGTGCTTGTCGATGAGGAATCGCCCCGTGTCCAATCGGCCAATCGCGAGTTTCTTTTCGACCCCAGCACAGAAGATTTCAATCAAGCCAACGTCTTCTACTACCTGACTGAGACACGGCGGCGCTTGCGCGAATTAGGTTTTGACGACACCTCGCAAGGAGTGATTCCAGTCATTACCAACGCCAAAGACAAAAAGACCGGAGGCGAATTCAACAACGCCTTCTATTCGGGTATTTCGAAGGGATTCGTCTTTGGAAACGGAGATGGAAACCTGACTCAAAATCTATCCAGAGATTTCGATGTGGCGACTCATGAATTCGGACACTTTTTCGACGATTTCCTGATCAATACGGAGAACACCGCGCCGCACACCCCGCGACGCGCTTGGGGCGAAGCCTGCGGAGACACTGTGGCCATTTCGCTTCACGGCGGGCACTTGATGGGCGAATCGACGATCCCCGTACCCGGCGGTGGGGCCAAGGCCTCGAGGAACCTCGACAACACCAAGAGATTCCCCGGCGATTTGGTGAACTCGGAGCATCTCGATGGAGAGATTCTTGGGGGGTCGAATTATGATTTCATCAAACTCCTCGGAGGCGGTGTCGAAACTCAAGCCGCCCGCGACGAGATGATTCGAGTGTTAATAGCCGGCATCCCCCATATCCCGCCCGCCAATGTCCAGTTTAGCGATATCCTCGCAGCTTTTGTTCAGGGCGATATGGCCAGAACTGGCGGCGCCCATGCGCAAAACCTTCGCACGGCCTTTGGTATGCACGGTATCACGGAGGGCGGGATTCAAAAAATACATCAAGAGAAGATGGATACCGAGGAGCCGCCGGACCCGAAACTCTTCTTTGGATACCAGGAGATTTTTGAGGGAATTCCGATTACCGGCACCCTCAGCAACGGTTTCTTCGCAAATTTCTACGTCCGACTCCCGCCTGGCTCCACATTGCTAACAATTGAGACTTTTGCGCCGAGGATGCCGGAGGTGGGTGATGTGAGTCTATTCGTCGCGCCCGCAAACTTCGCCCCTGGGCAATTTTATGACTCTCAAATTCCGAACACGGTTTTCGAAACCATTGGCATCATCGATGCCCCCCCAATCTTTCTGAACCAGGATAGCGTCTGGCTGATAGAGGTCCGGGAAGTTTTCGATTTCTTCTCGTTCTCCGAGGTCGGTCTACGCGTCACCATCGATAGCGCAGAGGAAGGTATCGTCGAACTCGAGTTCAATATCTCCAAAGACGGTCGGATCGAGACGAAAGAGGATGTGGATTACTACTTCTTCAATGGAACCCAAAACCAGGTGATCGACTTGGCCGTCAACAAACGCGGCGACAACACCCTCGATCCGCTGATAGCCTTGGCGAATTCCCAGGGGCAGCTGATCGCCTTTGATGACGATACCGGAGGAAACGGCAACTCGATCATCTCCGGTTTTACTCTCCCCGCTAACGACAACTATCTGGTCGCCGTTCAATCCGCGTTCACAGATTTCGGCCCCACCTCACTCGGCGATTACTCGATTCTCTTGAGTGGTGGAACGGCACCCGGTCCGACTCCCACTCCGCCACCCGCCGGAGAGGGGATTCCACTCGCAGATGGCGTCCCGACAACCGGGACGATTCCACCTAGCAATCCTCAAGCAGGGGCGGTCTCCGTGAGCGACCAGTATCGGATAACTGTTCCTGACGGAGCCGAACAATTGACGATCGAGGTGGGAGACACTCCCATCCCACTGGGCTCCATGATTGTCCAGGTCCGTCAGGGACAGCCGATCGGAAACACTCTCGATGACTATGTGGGTCTCGGAGGCCGTAAGAGCACGGTCATTGTCACACCGGACAGTGGCAAACCGCTTACCCCTGGCGATTACTTCATCCTCATCTTCAACACGAGTCCCATCGCGGTCAATTTCCAATTGATCGCACGAATCGATACCGGCGGCGGCAGTATGACTGGGCAGTTCGATTCCGACAGCAACGGGACCATCAATGCAATCGATTTGATTTCTTTCATCCAATCCAATCCATCCGATTTAAACGATT
This sequence comes from Candidatus Omnitrophota bacterium, assembly GCA_029261095.1. GTDB lineage: Bacteria > Hinthialibacterota > Hinthialibacteria > OLB16 > OLB16 > JACKFH01. Next base: position 11,945 of record JAJDBZ010000546.1, read on the forward strand.
TATTTGTTTTATCTTCACTCTGGAGCGGACCTGTGCCCTGATTTTTTTCCTCGTTATTGTTTTTTTTCTTGACATAACGGCGGATTTCTTTAACATCCCATCTTATTGAATGACTTGAATTGTGTGTTCGTTGTTTCCGTACTTTAAAAATCAGATGTAAGAGTTGGGGGTCGCTGACACCTTTCCTATGAATTGGGGAGGGAGCAGTGACTTCTATTCACCCTTCGACTGGGCTCCACTATTTGGGAGTCCGATTGCGATTCGTTGTTCCGTTAAAAAATCGGTTACCCTGGAACCCTCATAACCAGGGCGAAGATAGGAGGACTTATCTAATGAGATTGTCTGGGTTCGTTATGTTGTTGGTTGCTGGAATCGTTCTGGCAGCCGGAGTTTCGCAAGCGGGTAACTCACCCCCGGATTCGGGTTGGTGGGATCAGGATTACAAGTGGTGCCCCGACCCCCCCGATGATGCGGTTGGCGGTGACAGTTACGAAGTGTTGGGAATCGGTTACGCGATTGTCAATGGTTACTTGGTCGTCTGTGTCGACACCAACTTCCCCATTACAGGCTTAACGGGTCCGGATAGTTATCAGCCCAATCCTTCGCATTTCTCCCCCGGCGACCTTTACATCAATGTCGGCGGAATGTTCCAGATGGGCAATGGCTCGGTCTGGGGCGTTGCCACAACGCCGAATGATCCGGGGGTGGATCGCACCTCCGATCCCAACGATGGACCTTGGGAAACAATTTTAGACGCGGGCGACCTCTTCCATGGAGCTGGTTTCGCGACAGGGACCTTTGAAGGGTATCCGACCGGCACTCCAAGCGACGGGAATGATGGCGATGGGGTCAACGATTACCCTACCTTGATCATGAACTACCAGGCTGGGTTTATTGTTGGAACAGCCAGTGGCTTCCATTACGACGCCGCCAACACGGATTATTATTACTACGTGGATTTGGCCTTCATGAACAATTTCGAGGGAGGGACTCTCCTCAATGATGATGGGAGTCTCGCCAACACCATCCAGCTCACCTGGGCGATGGAGTGTGGTAACGATCTCGCGGAATACAAGATTGTGCCTGATATCCCCGAACCCACGACAGTCGCTCTGGTCAGTGCCGGAATAGCTGCCCTGGCTGCCAAGAGACGTCGCGGAATCCTGTAACACCTGAAATAATACTTCTCTTTTCAAGAAAAGCCGGTCCTTTTGGACCGGCTTTTTTTTCTTGACAAGACATTGAGATCTCTCTACTATTGGGATCCATTGAATGATTTGATTTGTTTTGTTCGTTGTTCCCGTACTAAAATTGAACTGAAATAGAGATCAAGGACCACCGAGTTTTGGTCCTCGAAATCACTGTCAGTTCAGGCATATCTGCATTGCATTGAAATGGGCTCCAACGTGTCGGAGCCACA
>JAJDBZ010000547.1 GCA_029261095.1 Candidatus Omnitrophota bacterium
CTCGATGGTTTCCTCCACACACCGAGTCGCCTGTTCGGGAACCGCCATATCGGCTTGGACAAAGATTCCACACCGACCCGATTTTTCGACCGCGTCCAAGGTCGCCTTCGTCGCTTCATCGTTATGACGCCCGACAAGAGAGACATCGGCGCCCCCCTTCGCGAGCAGGATCGCCGCCGCCGCGCCGATCCCTTTGGTCCCGCCTGTTACCAGCGCGATTTTGTTTTGAAGATCCATTTGAACTCCCCCCCTTGTCCGTTAAGATTGGTTGAACCATACACCCAAAGCGAGGATCGTACATCGATTTGGAGATACAGTTCGAGCCTTGTCGGCGTTTGGAAACGGTGTCTATGCTTCACAAACTGAATCGGAAAATCAAGAAGTGACAAGTAGGATGGAGACAGATCGAAACCGTGGCGATCAATAGACTCCGATCCAATCAATCTCTAATGAGAACGGACCTTCTTGTTTATCGGAGACAAGAAAACCAAATGATCGGATTGTGGCTGGGTCTATCGCGGGATGATTCCTCAACTGTCTTCCACGGTAGGTGGCGATGAAATCGGCAAAAGGGAGCTGGTGAACAGACCAGGTATCCGGTTCGGTTTCAAAGGTGCTTTGGTGACTGGGTCCATCGAAACCATTATCCGTTCTAATTCTAAACTTATATTTCTTTCCATCACCTCTCACACGAATCTTGATTCCGTCATGTCCCTCGAGATCGAATCGTTGAGGGCGAGAGCGAATGGAAGCAAAGCCACCGTTATTTTCTAAAGAAACGACTCCTTTGAAAACAGCGGTGTTTTCAGAGGCCTGTTCGATTGTACTACTGGACACGCCACCCATCACCGTATCGTTGATGGGCGACCATTCCCGAGTCTCCTTTGGAAGAAACTCGATGAGGGTTTTCACCTTTCCCTCCTTCGTGTCTGAGTTTTCACCATAGGATGCGGGTAACTGAGTGCAAAGGATCAGGACGATAGCGCCCACCATTCTCGAGATCGGATTCATGAGATTCACCGCCTCCCTGCTTATCTTACCTCTTGCCCGTCATTTGTCTATTTTTCTTTTTCAGGTGATGGATGATCCGCTCTTGAGGTAAAAGCTTCTTCAACCCTGAACCCTGCTCCACCAAGAGGTTTGGATCTAAGAACAAAGTCTAAAGGTTTCAAGGCGGTAGACGGGGGGGGAATCGAACCCCCACGGTATCTCTACCTTAAATCTGAAGACCAGATCGAATCTTCTGGTCCCTAAAAGGGTTTCTGCCGGATCGCCTCGAGCGATTGCCTGACACTATCAAAGGTATTGTCCTCGAAAGGAACTTCGCGCATGTAGCTGCCCGTGATATTGGCCCCCGAAGCGTCCCGTTGAAGAGTCAGAGATTGTGTTTCCATGATCGAGGTCGTTCCTGCGGGAGCGCAACCAACGAAGTTTGTCCCTGGAAGCACCCCCACCCACATCGCGGCGGTATTTCCACCGGGAGCAAACGAATCGGGATTATTGGGATCGAAGCGCGCATGTACCGCGATCGCAAAAGAGTTGGTCAACATCTGGATTTGACCATCCACCTCAAGGAGGTGAAAGTCGATGCCTCTTCCGCGATCTCTCGCGACACAGGGAAAGTCACGATCGGAGGAAGTCGCTTCGGTAATCAATGTTCCGTTATAGAACCCCGTGAAAGGACCCCATTGGGATTGTGGGTACATGATGCCTTCTCTCTTTGATGTAACAACGGTTGGAGAATCAATTTCGAATGTCGTATCCACGTACGAGTACCGCCCGTTTCCATTTTCAGTCAAAACAATTTCGCGAAGACGATCGAATTGGTCGCTGGTCCCGCTGAGGACATTGGCGGAGATTTCCAACGGGATCCCTTGGTTGTCGACATAAATATAAGCACCCGAATTAAAACGGACTTCCACATCATCGACATCCAACTGACCCAAACTGGATCCCGCTGTCCGCTCCCCCACCCGCGCAAAGTGACCGATGGGCAATGCGGGCCCTGGTGTTGGGGTTACACTCGGAGTGGGAGTGACCGAAGGTGTCGAAGTCGAGGTCGGAGTCGGAGCCTGCCAATCGAGCAACCGTAGCAAGAGGTCCTCCGAACTCACTTCCGGATCGTCGCGGATCGTTTCGATCAGATCGATAAGCGCCCCTGGGTCAAGTGCGGTGAATGGTCCGGCGGGCGCGGGTGCTTGGAGAGTGAGGCTCAAGAGTAGGAGCATAACCCCGGAAAACAATTTCATTAAAATCCACCGCCTATGATCGTTGGTGCCAACCCACGCGGAATCCTAAACTGAATAAGAAATACGGTCAAATTCAGTTTCCTGAGTGCTAGTGACCTATCAGCTACCGCCTCTCCTGATCGGAAAATCATCGCGAGAATTCGCGGGGATCGTCTCCGAGGCGGTCGAGCACTTATCTCGTTTGCACAAGGGGAACCCGAGCGTTCGATCGAATAAAAGCAGAAATGATTTACAGGTCGAGGCCAAGGCGGACCCCGTAATGCCCGGTATCGCCTCTGCCTCGATTCCAACCGCCGAGAATGATCGCCTCGCAGCGAAAGGGGCTTTTTCGGGTCGCATACCTCTTCCGGAATTTGCGAGCATTCGAGCGGCTCAGGAATCCAACGGTATCCCCTTCGATCTCAATCCGAACCGCTTTGTTGTCGTAGGAGTTTCCGTCGTCGAGGATAAGTGAGGCGGTCAATTCTTCCTCATGGCCCTCGGAATCCTTCCCTCCGCAAATCTCGTCGAGTGCTTCCTGGTAGCGAGACTCTCCGACCACTTCGCACGGATAATCCCTGGCCCATCCTCGACGAGGTTCCTCCTCCTCAATGAATTCAAGGTGACTCGAGTCTCGGTCATTCTCGAGAGGTGCCCATAGTAGAAAAGTGACTGTTCGGAAAAGAACTAATAATCCGAAACCAATCAAAACCAAAAGACCAACCGCAATCAAAACAATTTGAATAAACACGAGAGTCCCGTAAATGATTCCGGGGAAGGGATCATACCCAAAGTAAACGATGGGGTCTGCGATGATATCCCAGGAAAAAACACCTGCGATAATTAGACCAACAAAAAAGGCGATCCATTTCCAGGGTTTCATGGTTGAAACTCCAAACACGAAGAATACTCTCCTAGGCTTTTATGGCAACCTCGTTTCAGACTCCCGCGCGACCAAAAGATCCTTGACCTCTGATATCTGTTCACGTAAGCCCCTGAGATCACGTCGAACGGACTCGATCTCTTTATCCTGGTCTTTCTCCCCGGGCTCAATAAACCAGGATGCAATGAAACCCGTGAAGGTTCCGAAGAGACCAACCCCGACAACCATGAGAAGGGCCGCGACCGCTCGGCCCTCGGGGGTGACCGGGTAATGATCCCCATATCCGACGGTCGTTACCGTAACGAATGACCACCAAAGGGCATCCGAGGGGGTAAGAATATTCGCATTCGTGGTTCTTTCGAGGGAGAGAATTGAGATGCTTCCAAAGGTAACGACCAGGATCGACAAAAGGACCGCAA
>JAJDBZ010000548.1 GCA_029261095.1 Candidatus Omnitrophota bacterium
CGATTTTGGATGGGTTCATGATTCGGAATTCTCCGAGGCGAGCGCTGCTTTCTTTCAGCTTGTCAAAGCGGGCCATATCCATTTGGTGGTGGCCACTTCGGTTTCCGATGAACTGGAGACAGCGCCGGAGGCTGTGCGACGGACTTGGCGAGACCTGATGCCTTACGCGGAGATCCTTGAAATTACGGAGGAAGGGCTGAACCTGATGCAGGCGTACCTTGACGCGGAGATTCTGACTCCCAAATGGGACTAGGACGCCCTTCATGTCGCCATGGCGACCACTTCGGGGTGCCCGATGATCGTCAGTTGGAATTTCAAACACATTGTCAACTTTCGCAAGATCCCGCTTTTCAACGCGGTGAACAGCAAAGAGGGATTTGGAATGATTTCGATTTACTCCCCCATGGAGGTGATTCAAGATGACGAAGAGTAAGAACTTCGATTGTGTCGAGATGATGCACGAGGGACAGGCAAAGACGAAGGAACGGCTGGAAGGCATGTCGTTGGAGGAGAAACTCCAATATTACAAGAGGCGCGCGGAAGAGGTTCGCAACGAGCAAGCGCGTCTTCAATCGGGTTCCTCCGTCACATCCAATCCTTCTTAATCGACCCGTTCGTTTTTATCCGGGAACGTCAGGCGTCACTCGTAAGCCACACTCCCCGAATTGTCGGCCAGCCCGTCATCCCATCTCATCGCCAGAGTCAGTTGGTCGCGCACATTCCAAGTGTACACCCACTTCAATTCTTCGGTCCAGGTGTTGCTCCCCTGATGCTCGTACTCGCCGTACTCGATCAGGTTCCCGTTCGCGTCGTAGGCGTACGTCATCCGAATCTCACCCACCGGACCGTCCGCCCAAGTCCCCTGATAACGCTGAGTCATCTGGTTCAAGTGGTTGATCGTCAAGTTCCAAGTGATGTCCGTGGTCGATGTGCTATCCTGATCGAAGAGCCGCATCTGAATTCGATTGCCGACCATGTGACAAATCAACCCAATCGAGGAAGAATCGTCTTTCAAAACAATAGATGGTTCTGGTTCTTAGATTCAGGAGTAAGAAGGAATATTCCTGAATGAGATATCGATATTAACAACTCCCTCCTGATAACCAGGATACCATTTCGGTTACTGCGCGTCTCTCAGTTGCGGACAAATTATCAACATTTGCTACCTCCGCATAAAAATCTCGTAGATACATTTGAAGGTCTCGACGTTTCGAGGGTCTATACCGCAACCTATTTTCCAAATAATCCTTGACAATTGGACACGATTTAACAGGATACTCAGCGACCATAAACAATAGGTATTGAACATCTGTCAGACTTCGTCCCTTAATTGATTCAAACTGCCGGATGAGATCCTCGATGCTTGTCTCTCTATCACCGCCTCTCTTATCAAACAGTGATGGCTCATTGTTGTTTCGCTTAGCGATCTGCCTACTCAAGTCTTTTCTGTGGATTTCAACGACATTGGAATAATACAGTCCTCCCACCAATTTCAGAAATCCACCGATGAACCATCTGAGCATTCTATTGCTGTTCATGTTCTTCTCGGGTCGCATGTCGTCGGGCGAGGATCCATGAATCCGGAGACATCATACACAATGTAGACGGGCACAACAATAAAAAATAGTCTACAAGGTGTTCCGAGTGCTTGCAACACATGCCTGATAGTATAATCCTTTTGAGGTCCATTAATTTTTCCACCATTGTCTTCAATGGGACACTCTCTTTCATCAGAGAATAGATCATCCGGATTGATTGGACCGAAATTACCACCCCCGTATCCAAACTTAGTACAATTTTTCTTAAGGCATTCACTCATTTTGTCAGGATCATTAGTTGTCGTTATCCAACAATCCAACATACAAAGAACGAGAGTCCAAGCAGCGGCTCCTTCCGCATTCCATCCCGTTGGGTCTGCCAGCATGGTAGGCCTGTTCGAACAGAACTCATAAGCTCCTTCTCTATTCCTCGGCAACACCGTCCGCCCCACAAACCTTCCCACCACCGGATCGACCCAGCGAGCGTGAAAGAAATACAACCCCGTCTCTTCGTCCATCCACTTACCGGTCTGATGCTCCCAGATGCCATCGTCTCGTGCTGTGTCCCAGGAGTCCCCGCCGAAGCTGTCTTGGGTGAGTTCGTTGCCGAAGGCGTCTTGGGCGAAGTGGTATTGGCGGGCGCCGGCGCTGTCGGAGATGGCGATGACGTTGCCGATGGCGTCGTAGGCGTAGTAGTAGTCGGTCGAGCCGTTGCTGGTTCCCGAGGTGCCGCTGGGGTAGGAGTAGACTCGTTTGGCGAGGTGGCCGCCGAGCAGGGCGGGCATGGTCGTGTTCTCCCACCAGACTCGCCATTCGTCGGTGTCCGAAAGGCCGTTGCTGTCGTCGTCGTAAATCTGGTCCGCGCGGTAGAGCGTGAGGCCGTCGTAGACGAATTGCTGCCCTTGGAGCAGGTCGCCCTGGGTCGTCCCGCTCCCGCCTGCGTAGACAAACCGCCGCGACATCGCCGAATCGCAGGTCAGGCAGTACTCGTAATCCACACTCCCCGAATTGTCGGCCAGCCCGTCATTCCATCTCATCGCCAGTGTCAGTTGGTCGCGCACATTCCAAGTGTAGGTGAATCAGTGAACCCGGGCCAGGTAGGTTCACCAAGTTCTCTCGGTATAATTTCCCAATTCGCCATTCGAAAGGGGATTTCGATGAAAGTCATCGTGGTCACTGTTTGCATCTCTATAGCGACACTCGCCACTGGCCAGCCCGCACCTCTCTGGGATTCTTCCGTAAGGATTCCTAAGACAGCTGAAACCATTCAGTTAGAGGGAGTCCGCCATGAGGTCATCAAGGCTCGCGCACCCGAAAGGGATGGGTACTCATGGCTTCATGGTGTGGCTTTGGCATGGTGGAATGACCGCCTCTATGCCTCATTCGGCCTGAACAAGGGTCAGGAGAATACGGTCACCGAAGAGGTTGGCATTACTTCGAGCAATGATGATGGAAGAACCTGGTCCGACATCACAATCCTCGACCCAGGAACGGAAAAACTTGCGGTGAGCCATGGGGTGTTTCTGGTGACTGCCGATTCACTATGGGCTTTTCAGGGAGCATTCACCGGGAAACGTAGCGATGTTCACATGCGCGCCTATCGATTAAATCGTGACTCGGACCAGTGGGAATCGCTCGGTATCGTCGCGCGGGACAATTTCTGGCCGATGGCCGAGCCTGTGCCTATGGATAATGGCAAATGGGTCATGGCCGGATTCCAGGTAGGCGGTCCCTATGGTGAAAAGGGGAATCCGGCCGCGGTCGCAATCAGTCAAGGCGACAATCTCCTAGAATGGGAAGTCATCACCATTCCGATGCCTGATGGAAGCAGGATGTGGGGAGAGTCGTCGGTGATTGTCGAGGGGGCAACTCTCACCTGCATCGCGCGTAATCGAGGGGACCACCCTTTCGCGATGGTTTCGGTGAGCACCGACTATGGACGGACATGGCCGACTATACAACCGAGCAATCTGCCCATGGTGGCATCGAAGCCCTACGCCGGCTTGTTGAGTTCAGGGCAACGCTATCTTGTTTGCACCACCACAGCTGACTCTGGAAACCAACGTAATCCTTTAACGGTAGCGGTGGGTCATCCTGGAGCCCGATTGTTAAGTACTGTCTACAGCCTCTCTAACATGGAAAGCGATGACTGGCTGGCAACTGATGGACCTCCTGCTCTG
>JAJDBZ010000549.1 GCA_029261095.1 Candidatus Omnitrophota bacterium
AAAGTCAAAGAGATTATTACCCGACGGCATTTCTTTCAGGAATGCGGAATCGGTGTGGGTAAGATCGCGCTCGCCTCGCTACTCGGGGGGGGACTCAAGGACATCTCGGCTCAGGCCGCGATCGATAATCCACTCGCACCACGACCGACTCATTTCGCGCCGAAAGCCAAGCGGATCATCTATCTCTTTATGGCGGGCGGACCCAGTCAACTCGATCTGTTCGACCGCAAACCGGTTCTGGAAAAATATAACGGTCAACCCATTCCGGCGGACGTGGTCAAAGACCAGCGCTACGCTTTCATCGAACGCAACGCTTCATTGATGGCGTCTCCTTTTAAATTCTCGAAATATGGTGAGTCGGGTGCGGAACTTTCGGAAATGCTTCCCCACCTGGGCGAGATCGCGGATGAAATCTGTTTGGTAAAATCGGTCCACACAGATGCATTCAATCATGCCCCCGCTCAGATTTTCATGAATACCGGATCGCAACAACTCGGACGGCCCAGTATGGGGTCCTGGGTCACTTATGGCCTCGGCAGCGAAGCGGAAGATCTCCCCGCCTTTGTGGTGATGAACTCAGGCGGCGGTCTCTCGGGTGGAGCCAATAACTATGGGTGCGGCTTCCTCCCCACTGTGTACCAAGGAGTCCTACTTCGATCTCAGGGTGACCCCATCCTCAATCTCACAAACCCACCGGGATTCACCCGTGAGATGCAGGGTGAGGCGATCGACCTGATCAACAGTCTGAATCAGGAACACCTCGGGTTAGTCGGCGACCCAGAGATCAAGACACGCATCAACAGTTATGAAATGGCTTACCGTCTCCAGGAGAGCGCCCCCGACCTGATCGACATCGGGCAGGAGTCCGAAGAGACTCTCGAAATGTATGGTGTCGAACCTGGCAAATCTTCCTTCGCCAACAACTGTCTGCTGGCGCGACGTCTGGCCGAACGCGGGGTTCGGTTCATTAACCTCTACCATGAAGCCTGGGATCATCATTCCGATGTGAAGGGTGGGCTGGAAAGCCAGTGCAAGAATACCGATCAAGCCTCCGCCGCATTGATCATGGATCTCAAACAGAGAGGTCTCCTCGAGGACACGCTTGTGGTCTGGGGCGGCGAGTTTGGAAGAACTCCGATGGTCGAAAGCAACGCGGCGCTGGGGCGCAGCCTCGGCCGAGACCATCACCCGCAGGCCTTCACTATGTGGATGGCGGGTGGGGGTATCAAACCGGGTCAGACAATCGGCGCCACCGATGATCTCGGGTTCCACATTGTCGAGGACCCGATCCATGTCCATGACATCCAAGCCACGATCCTACATCTGCTCGGCCTGGAACACACACGTCTCACCTTCCGTCACCAAGGACGGGATTACCGTTTGACTGATGTCTTTGGAAATGTCGTCGAGAAGATGCTGGCATAGGTTACCGATAAGGCCGTCTCCCAGAGGCCCTCGCCCGATAGTCGTCTGGAACAGCGCTACTCCCCGGTGTGATTGATCAAATGAAACTGGGAGCCTCTGAGGGTTTCGATACTGAGGATTCGGGCAACACAGTCGGATTTTCTGACCGTGAGTTTATCCCCGGCCTCCAGATCGATCCAGTTGGGATCGTTGTCGGCGGCCACTTGAGCGGGACCTCGGAGGATGGTGGCTTCGATCATGCAGGTGTCCCGTAGAACCAAGTGGTTCACCGGTTCGATACTGTTGTTAAAAGCCAAACCAATACCAACCTGAAATATACTGTGGGTGATGCTGCGGTAATAAGCGCTACTCCCAAAAGGAGTCGCCACAATCAACCCATCGCCCACAATCTCCCCCATATGGTTCTTTCCATCGATCTCGACTTCGTACCGAACCGCGCTGGTCAGGACTTTGTTGTGCAGGATCACATCGTTTAATGCGATGAGTTTTTGTCCGTTCGCTTCCGCGCACAATTTCAGGTACCGGTGCTCCTTGAGTTTTCCCTCCGCGAGATTCTTTAAAGCCTCCGCAGTGTCGGTATCTCTTTTTCGGTCGGCAGTTTTTGAATTGCGCAAGCCGAGCTTGGGGATACCGGGATACTGCCTTTCGGCGCCGAGTAATGCCCCGTCGCCACCATTAGAAATGACCACGTCGGGCGATTCCTGATCGCGGCTGAAACCAAAATCCTGGAGAAGCGGTTCGACTTCCTCCAGATCACGTCCTACCAATGCGACTTTCATGAGGCAACTACTTTCGGCATTCTTTCAGAGCTTCGGTAAAGATATTCTGGATTCTCTCAAAAGACTCTTCGGTATGATAGGCATGGGGCGAAACCCTGAGACGGTTGTCGCGGACAGAGGCGTATAGACCTCGGCTCTTCAGTGCCTCATACAGGGGGTCCGATTCGACTTCGGGATAGACGAATGAGAGGATTCCAGACCATTCGGATTCAGCGCGGAGACTGTGATCCTCGAACCCCATATCGGACAACATCGATAATAGGTGGTCTGTCGATCTTCTTATTTCCGACTCGATTTGTTCCCGGCCAAAACTGTCGACTACCTCGAGAGCCGACTGAAGCCCAGCGGCTCCCGGAAAATTAATCATGGCGTTCTCGAATCTCCGGGCATCTGGGAGGAGATCGAATTTGTAGTTGAGATAATCGAGGGACTCGACCATCGAGTCAGCCCCGACAAACGAGGATCTGAGCCGATCTCTCAGATCCGGAGTCGTATAAAAAAGGGCGACCCCAGTCGGCCCGATCAGCCACTTGTGAGAGCCCGTGGTGAGTGCGTCGATCCCCCACTCCTCGACTCGGATGTTGAATACAGAAAAAGATTGAATCGCATCGACAAAAAAGAGGATGTCGCGTTGCTTACAAATCTCGCCAAGCGCTTTGAGATCGTGACGGTACCCAGTCGCAAATTGCACATGCGAGACAGTGAGAACCTTTGTCCTATCAGTGATCTTCGCTTCGTAAGATTCCACCGGCAGTCGGTGATCAGGGTCCTCGTCGACCCAGACCAACTTAGCGCCACGGTCCTGTTGCGCCCACCAGGGATAGACATTCGCCGGATACTCTTTGGAAGCCAGGATGATTTCGTCCCCGTCACTCCAATCAAGACCACTCGCCACCAGGTTGATTCCGTAGGTGGTGTTCGGAGTGATCGCGATATCACGCGCGGAACCCCCAATCAAACCACCCGCGAGCCGCCGGATTTTCATCAGGTTACGATACCAATCCGGGGTGCGAGCCGCGCCATTTTGAAGCACATCCTCAATGTGCGCGTTCATGCCCTCGGCTACTGCCGACGATACGGGGGAGACTCCCGCATGGTTCAACCAGATATTGTCACCAAGTTGAGAAAAAAGGTTTTGGTACTCGGTCAAATTCAAACTCACTCTTCCTCGCTCCCCAATCCATACTTCTCAAGCCGAGTGTAGAGCTGCCGACGGGTCAGTCCTAAGAAACCGGCCGCGCTCGATTTGTTTCCTTTCGATCGCTCAAGCGCCTGAAGAATAAGGCTCTTCTCCAGTTCATCCATGACGATTCCTTCTTCCGGGAGTTGGAAATCCCCCCCGATCACTTGCGCCGAGAGGCCATGGCTCAACCCTGGCGGGAGGTGTTCCAATGCGACCTCCCCATCCGAACAGAGAATGGTGGCCCGTTCCATCAGGTTCTCGAGTTCTCGTACATTCCCCGGCCACTGATAAGAGGCAAGCGCTTTCTCCGCCTTTTTCCCCAACACCACTTTTCCATTTCCGAATTTTGCGAGGAATGATTGAGCGAGAACAGGGATGTCCTCTTTCCGGTTTCGTAATGGTGGGAGTTCAATGGGGAAAACTGAAAGCCGATAAAACAGATCCTCGCGGAAAGTTCCTTCCTGGATCATCTCCTCGAGGTTCCTGTGAGTAGCGGCGACTACCCGGACATCGGCGGTCAGGGTGTCGGACCCGCCGACTCGTTCGAATTTCCTTTCCTGGAGAACTCGAAGGAGTTTAATCTGTACGGAGAGAGAGATGTCTCCAATTTCATCCAGGAAAAGCGTTCCTCCTTCGGCCCGTTCAAATCTCCCTGCGCGACGCTCATGCGCGCCGGTAAACGATCCTTTTTCGTGGCCGAACAATTCGCTTTCAAGGAGTGTCTCGGTTAAGGCTCCGCAATGAACCGCCACCATCGGTTTGTCTCTTCTCGGTGAAAGGTTGTGCACCAGACGTGCCACGCGTTCCTTACCCGTCCCACTCTCTCCTCGCAGGAGGACCGTCGTGTCGCGTTCGGCCACCTGTTTGACCAGTGCAAATACATTTTGCATCGCCTGGCTCTCACCGAGAATTTCTTCGCCTGTCAGGTGGTCTCGAAGGTGTTCGATCTCCCAACGCATCCGTCGCTTCTCGTCGATCCGATCGAGGATATGGAGAAGTTCCGGATTCTTAAACGGCTTGCAAAGAAAATCGTATGCGCCCTCATGGGTTGCCTCAAGCGCGGTTTCGACTGAGGCATAGGCTGTCATCACAATGACTTCGACAGGAGGGTTTTTCGACCGAGCCGCCCTGAGAACCGCCATTCCATCGACCGGTTCCATCTTCAGGTCAGTAATCACCGTGTCAAAATCATTCTCTTCGAGGAGGTGGGTCGCTTCTTCTCCTCCGCCAGCAGTCACACATCGATGACCCTCTTCTCCCAGGTTCGCCTGAAGCAGGGTCCGCATTTTTTCTTCGTCATCGACAATCAATATATCCATTGGAACTCCTCGAGTACCGCAATCGCTCTGAGAATCAGCCTACTAACCCCGTTCTATCACCCACTTTCATTTATCGACCGATTCCTCCAAACTTTTCGAACAATGGCTCCGGTTGAAGCATCGATGTTGAAGCTTTCCGGTTCACCCTGGAAGGGGGCTCTTGACGATGTCGGATGAAATACCCAGTGGGTATGTGGATGAACGAGAGACCCGGGACCGTAGTCGCGGTTGGATTGGAAAGCTCCTCCTGGCCCTGGGGAGTATCCTATTTGCGTTCATGATGGGCGAACTTATCCTCCATCTGGTCTACACGCCTCAGGTTCCCACCATTCCTCAAGCGGTTTATCACCACACCCGTCCGACCGACTCTCCCTATCGCTGGACCTCTGTCCATGATGAGTTTGACATGACTGTCTCTTTCAATTCCCTGGCCCTTCGCGGTTCCGAACCCGACCTTTCCAAAGAAAACCTTTGGCTGTTCATGGGGGATTCCTTGATAGAGGCGCTTCAAGTTTCCGAGGAACAAACGGTGACTCGGTTTCTTGAGACGAATCTGGGAGAAGACCATACGGTCCTCAACGCCGGAGTGGGGGGATACTCGCCTCTGCTCATGTATCTCCGCCTGAAGGAACTTCTGGAACAACTCGCACCCAAAACACCACAAAAAATTTTGCTCGGCATCTTTCCGAACGATCTGGAAGAGGAATATGTTTACCGGTCAGCCGCTTACAGAGATGCAGAGGGTCACATCTTCGCGGTGACTCCGGGTGTCATGAGGGGGCCGATTGGACGGTTGCGCACGAGTCTTTTTCAATACTCGATGATCTTTCAGATCATTCAAAGAACTTTCATTGGCGGAGAAGGAAGAGTCGCACAGCCGAAAATTAATCCCTATCTGCCTTCTGAGAATGTCATTTTCCCTTTTCGGAATCAGTGGACCGATGCGGAAAGGGAAATATGGTCGCGGGTTTTTCGTAGCATCGGGGACATTGAAAGACTCTGTCATTCGAAAGGAATCGAATTAATACTGGTGATCATCCCTCCGGGCCACCAAATCGGCCCAGATGTTTGGAAGACGGGCAAACAAGCGATGAACTTTCCGGAGGATTTTCAGGTCCAGAATACCACATTTCAAAATGAGATCCTCACACGCGCGCGCCGCATCGGAGTTCGGGCGATCGATCTTCTCCCCGATTTAAAAGAACACCCCTCGCCCGAGGACCTGTACTTCGATTTCGATGGCCATTGGACCGCCGAAGGAAATCGGTTCGCGGCCGAGATCATTCTAAAGAAACTCAATGAGGATGAAGAAGATGAAGAGAATCCCTAAGGGACTATTATTGATTTCCATTCTAGCGATCGCCACTTGCGCTTTGGCCGAGAAGGGAGACCTGGACCCCCGGTTGGTTCGCGATCTCCCACTGGGTGAACCGCAACTCCTGATCGATGACTACTGGATCGACAACCGGTTCAACGAGGATCAAATTTCCGCGCGGGTCCCGCATGTACTACAAACCGGCGAAAGGTTGACAGAGCCGGTCCTTCGGGCGGACCCCAACCATCCCTGGGAAGAACACGGTATCGGATACAGCTCCGTTCTGTTCGATTCCGACGCCAAATTATTTCGACTGTACTACCAGATCTGGAACCCGAGCGCCGAAGATACCGAGGCCCCACG
>JAJDBZ010000550.1 GCA_029261095.1 Candidatus Omnitrophota bacterium
CACCCCACGGACTAATCGATTTTCTCACCTTGGGAAGTCTCCGTGAGAAAGTATTCACCAGAATCTCATGGCGTCGTCTCTTCACTTTAGGGTCCAGTGCGCGATAATGCACCTTCACTTACACCAATGTTTTCAGAAGGATGAAATTATGTCTTGGTTCACCTACGCCGCAGTCGCCGCAGTCGGTGTCGCAACCGCCGACATCTGTGTCAAAATGGCTTCCGATAAAGTCTCCACCAGTATTGGTCTGATCTGTTATGGAGGTTGCTCCTTTGCCGCCGGGGTTGTTTGGCTCCTAATGGAACGATCCAAGGGGGAGGTGCAGTGGCCGCATCTCGATGGATGGATTCCCGCCCTAGGAGTGGGTGTCGCTTTCACAGTCGTCACCATCTGCATGTACACCGCGTTTCGGGTCGGAGCGCCACTCTCGCTGGCTTCCCCGATTATCCGTATCGCCGGACTGACCCTCGCCAGCCTGTTCGGAATCCTTCTCTTCAAAGAGGAGATAAACCTCCAATTCATCGTTGGAGGCGGATTGGCGGTTGTCGGGATTTTTCTTCTGGCTACTCGATGACACTGGCGTAGGGAGAACTCTCTTACCTGCGACACCCAAAAGCGTGATTCGCAATTCTTCCCCATCGAATCGTGATAAGAATACCAGCGATTTTCTATGGATAGGGGGAGGTGTTTCACATGACCGAACGCGGGAATCACTTCAGTGGAGGCCTGGCCTCTCTTGGGTTCTTTATTGCTGTTGGGCTTCTTGGGGCGGCTTATCTAGCCGCTCAGGCATTGATTGAAATCAAAAGCGGAAACCAAACCATTCGTGTGAAAGGCTATGCGGAAAAGGTCATAACCTCTGATTTGGCAGTCTGGAATGGGACCTACAGCAATCAATCCGCCGATCTGGTGGCCGCCTATCGGAAACTCGAGTCGGACCAGAATAAGGTGGTTGAGTTTCTTCACAACCAAGGGGTGGTGGATTCCGCAATCGATATCAAACCGGTCACGACCATCACTCAGTATGGTCGCGACCAGAAAGGTTATCAAACCAACGATATCGAAGGATACCGATTGATGCAGACTGTTGAAGTGACATCTGAGAATATTGAACAGGTCACGAAGATATCGAAAGAGTCCAGTAAACTTATTCAGGAAGGGATCGGCTTCGAATCGAATTCTCCGAGTTACCTTTACACGAAACTGGACACCCTTAAGATCTCACTATTGGAAGTCGCCGCAATGGATGCCAAGGAACGGGCGAAAGCACTCGCCGAAAACAGTGGGTCGCAAGTCGGCGCGCTTCGGTCGGCCAGTCAGGGGGTCTTTCAGATCACCGCGCCCAACATCACCGAGGTGTCGGATTATGGAATTTCCGATACATCGACCATTGAAAAGGCTGTCAAAGCCGTCGTCACTATGGAGTTCGCCATTGAGTAGATTCCGGTTTCTCATGAATGGGTTGTTCCTCATTCTCTGTTCCTATCAGGATGTCGCCTTCGGCATGGAGAGAGACCCCTTGTTTGATGGATCGGGTCTCGATGCGTTTGTCGCGGAATGGAAGGTTGAGGACCCCTACAACGAGTTGCGGGATTCCATCTGGACAGTCAGCGAGGGTGTCCTTCATGGTGAGGGTGGCATCTATGGATGGTTAAGAACGAAGGAAAGGTATGGCGATTTTCTCCTCCATGCGGAATATCAACTTCTTGCTCCCAATTCGAACACAGGCATCTCCATCCGCTGCGACCCCTACACGCCCTACGGTCGCATGAACCCCAGCAAGACCGGTTATGAGGTTCAGCTTATCCATGGTGACGAGAACTTGAGTACTCATGGCCCCTTTTCCCTCTACCGGTATGTCGCACCGACTTACTATTCGCCGAACCCCATCGGTGAATGGCACAACCTGAAGATTCGGTGCGAGGGTCCTGTCATTGAGGTGACCCACAATGGGGATAAAGTTCTAGAATTCGATCAGAGCGATCACCCCACTCTCCGGGAGGTTCCCCAGCAGGGTTATATCGGTCTCCAGACCCACGGTGGAGGGGCGGTTGAGTTTAGAAATGTCTGGGTCCAACGATTATCCGAGAAACTGCCTCCCCGACCGAATGACTCTTTACAAGGTTTGTCCATCAACTTCGACCGTCTCGACTGTTTTCAGAAAGAATGGAAGTTCAACCCAGCCACGCTGGAAACGGCGGATTCTAAGGGTTGGGAAGACCCGGACCTCGATGATTCCGATTGGGAGAGAGTTCAACCCGGCGAGGAAGTCGATGGGCCCGGTTGGTATCGGACTCGATTCGATCCGGGAACCATTCCCTACCGGGCCGATGCGTTTCTGTACTTCTCCCATGCAGGGCAGAAGGCTCGGGTGTTCCTCAATGGTCGCGAACTTGGAATCCATGATGCCTCGCGGGATGGTTTCGACCAGAGGTTTGGATTTCGCGCCGACCGGTATCTCGAGGATGGAACCAATACACTCGCCGTTTTTGTCGAACCCGATTCGGATGGAAAGAGCCTTCTCGGCGTGTCGGCCCTTTTCATCGAAAGAGATCGTTGACGATATCGGAATGAATGGTATCCACGGCCCCATTAAAAAATGGGAGACCCGTGGCATTCGTCCGGATCGCGACAGTGTAGGAGAGGCGCTCTCACATGGAATATGATCCCCTAGAACGAGAATTTGGCGAATTTGACTCCCCCCTCTTCCGACAGGTTGTTAATCAATTCGATGCGGTGAAGGAGCGAACAGGAGTCGACGCCGGAGCATTGGAAAGATTGCGTTATCCCCGAAGAACGGCGATTGTCACTATCCCCGTTAAGATGGACAGCGGAGAGACCGAAATTTTTTTCGGATACCGTGTCCAACATTCGCTGACCAGCGGTCCGGGAAAAGGTGGACTGCGGTACCACCCCAATGTGAGCCTCGGCGAAGTTTCGGGGTTGGCGCTGTTGATGGGCTGGAAGTGCGGTCTGATCGGAATGCCCTTCGGGGGTGCCAAAGGCGGCATTAACTGCGATCCCACCAAACTCTCACAAGGAGAACTGGAAAGATTGACTCGCAGGTTTACCCTCGAGATGATCCCGTTCATCGGTCCGGATGTGGATGTTATGGCGCCCGATGTGGGGACCGATGAACAGGTCATGGCTTGGATCTACGACACCTATTCCATGCATATAGGATACAGCTGTCCGAGAATCGTCACCGGGAAAAGCGTTGATCTTTCCGGGACCAAAGGACGCAGGGAGGCGACCGGCCGCGGTGTCGTTTATTGTATCGAGGAAGCATCCAAACGGTTGGACATCGGCTTGGATTCCGCTCGCGCCGTCGTCCAGGGTTTTGGAAATGTCGGATCAGTCGCCGCACAGGAATTGTTTATGCGCGGGGTTAAGGTGATTTCGGTCAGCGATGTTCGCGGAGCGGTCTACAATGGAAAGGGTCTCGAGATCGATAAACTCATCTCCCATGTTCGGTCGACCGGTTCGGTGGTGGGATTCTCTGAAGCCGATTCCATTGACCCCGAAAGGATACTGGCCCTCGAATGCGAATTTCTTATACCCGCCGCGTTGGAAAGAGTCATCCACGAGAATAACGTTCAAAACCTGAAGTGTCGTGTCCTCGCTGAAGGCGCTAATGGGCCGACCACGAACGAAGCGGACAGGATCCTCGCGGATAGCGGCGATATTCTGGTCATCCCCGATATCCTCTGCAATGCGGGGGGAGTGACTGTGAGTTATTTTGAGTGGGTCCAGGACATCCAGATGTTTTTCTGGGATGAAGAAGAGGTGAACCGACGTCTCAAGAAAGTGATGGCGGACACCTTCAACACCTGTTTCGACTTTTCCATCGCCGAGAAGGTTAACCTGAGAACGGCCGCTCTAATTTTGGGAATCCGGAGGGTGGCGGTGAAAAAGGCGGCCCGCGGCCTTTTTCCGTAATCCAGAAAACCCCTCAATCCCAGGTCATGGTTTCCAAGTATCTCCTCAGGTCCCCCGCTTTCTTGAATTTTTTCGAGATGAGAGTTTTTTTCAGTCCGCGGCAGATCCGTTTGACCACCTCCGGATGTTTGGAATAGCGATCCCTTCCCCCGAGGATGTCGTAAAAAATTCGGATTAGGTCATAAACATCCTGTTGGATGTTCTCTTTCTTCGTCCCCCACCAATGAAAAACATCCAGAACATGCACTTCAAACCCGATTCCGTGACGCCTCACCATGACATTTCCCTCGTGAAGATCCCCGTGATATTCCCCCAAGGCATGAACCGGCTCCATTCCCAGGCAGAGCGAGTGAAGGAGATGAATCGCTTGAAATGGAGAGAGACGTTTCCCTGGTTGCTCGGAGATGAACTCGGACAGAGGCTGACCCTCCACATAATCCGAGATGAGGCAGGTGACCGGTGTGCGTTTGAAAGTAAATCTCTCCTGTGAGTGGTAGTGAATGAGAATGGGACAGTTTCTCAGACGGTGGAGTTTACGAGCGTCCTTGATGAGCACCTTGTCTTTGGGATTCCGATGCGGGTAAAAGAGTTTGGCGGCTCGTTCGATCTCCGTACCGCGTTCTTGAACAAGGTAAACCTCTCCCTGCCATCCGGATCCGAGGCATCGAAGAATTTCGTATTTGGAAGCCAGCATTCTTCCAGGCTGGAAGTTAAAACGGTCGAATGGAATCGCCAATTTCGAACTCACCGAATTCTTCTCCCAAAGAGATCCATTGTGCAGGATTTTGGTGTTTCAGAAGGAGGGGAAAATAGAGGAATTTTCTCTCGTAATCAAGAAAAATCAGCTAGGCCGAACCGAATTTCAAGCAGCCACCCCCTCATGTGGTGAATCCCCGCCCAGATTCCCGGATCGCCTCCTCAAGTCACACTCGCGAAATCCCATCCCATCAGCATGGCCACTTTCTGAAATTGGGAGGTATTGTGCCCGACCGACATGGCGACATGGTGGGTCGGCCCATGAGCGAACCACTCGTTCATGAACTGAGTCGGTTTCTTATTAAACTTCACAGGGGTCATGGTGTTCCCGATTCGGAGAATTTCGCCATCGGTGGCCACTCCCTGATTCGAAATCGCCAAGAGTTTCCCCTCTTCGGTCTGGGTAATCCCCAGGTTGGTGATGGGCCCGGTCCGGACTTTCGCCTCTACCGAGACCCCATTTCCCCATTTTCCATGATAAAGCCCCATCCCGCGGAGGATCGGTTTCTGGTCCGAGATGCCGATATGAAAGGGACCGTCATGCCCCATCAGGATGGTCTGGTCCACAAAATCGGTTGCCACGATCTCACTGTAGCTCCCCCCCACATCCAGAGTGTCGCACACCTTCATCGCCACCGCG
>JAJDBZ010000056.1 GCA_029261095.1 Candidatus Omnitrophota bacterium
GTTCCTTCCTGCTAAAGGTGAGGATATTTCCAATCAACCGCGAAAGCCTCGCACTTTCATCAATGATAATGTTTGTTTTTTTTGAGAAACCGGGGGAATCCTGGGATATTTCTTCTCCAAGAAGTTCGGCGTACATCCGGATGTTCGTGAGCGGCGTCTTGAGTTCATGCGAAACCTGATTGACAAAAGTGACCCGCTGTTCGGCCTCGCGCATTTCGCGCGTGTACTCGCGGACAACGATGTAACCGATCGCAAGCAACCCCAGACCCACCGCGAGCAGACCGACCCATAAACTGAATGCGGAAAGTATTCCCCCCTCCACCTTCAAGAAACCGGGGGGGGCAAATACTTGGACCTTCCAGGATGAAAATGGGCTTTTCAGGTCCTCTGAAACCACCGGACCCACATCGGGTTCCGGGGCATATGAACCCCACTGATACAGAGTCTCCCCCTGTGAATCGACCAAATGAAAGGAGCGGTTCATGTCCGCATCGGAGGAGGTGTCCGTATCCGGCAGCTCGTCGATAATGTCTGCGATCAAACGAGACCGATTGACCTCAAACCCCAGCACACGACCATCGGGGAGAACTCGCCAGAAGAGAAAATGCATCCCCCGGTTCCAGAACCAGGTTTCCCACCCGAATTGTTCTTTCGCATACAGAATCCTACCCGCCCGGAGGACCTGTTCCTTGGATTCCTCATTCCCCTGAAACAAACTTCGGTCGCTCCAAAGATCCGAGGTTCGATCGAGAAAATCGTCACGGCCTCGACCCAAGGTGGGATAGAGCGGGTCCCGATCGGGGCCTAACTCAAACGGTTCCGAAACAGTGGGAAGCGAAACCCCCATCTCCTCGATTGAAACATTCCCAGCAATATACTCATCCATCGCCGAAAGCATTTCTCTCTCCCGATTTTCGATGAGTTTGTCAATCCGAATTTCAATTCCTTGAAGATCCTCTCCCATCAAACCGATCAGTCGGTCTTCGACCGCCTCTTTCTGTTGGGACGCCAAAAGGACTCCCAGCCAAGCCAGGAGTCCGAGTGGCGCCAAGATCAGTAGAAAGAGTGGAACGGCGAAACGAGTCTTCAAGAGCGTATCGATCCCTTTCTAATTCTTCGAAGGTGCGGAGTACTGTTGTTGCGTTTTCAACTGATAACTGCGTTCGCTGATGACCTTCCGGCGGGAAAGCCATTCCTGCCCCTCGAGGCTGGAGGCGTCGAGTCGGTTATCTTCAGCGTCTTCCATCAGCGCGGGAGCTTCAAGAGCGGCAGCCTGGTCCTGAAGATATGCTTGGTTGGTCTGAAGCACCTCCTTCGCCTTATCTAGTTTCCCCTCGTCGCGATACCTTACCGCTTCTTCATTGACGGTATTCGCGATGCTCCGCACGGCGGGGATGAGAACGTCCTTACAAGCGAATTCCATGACCGTTTCGCGCGATCCGGAGAAACGCGCCTCCAAGGAACTTGTGAGATTGTCCGAGGTATGGGTCTCCATGTTATTGTAGGCCACGGCGACCTGGGCGATCGGGAGAGTCGAACCCTCCTCGCGAGAGGGAACCTCCACTTCGAGCAGAACGAATTTTTCCTGGCTCGAATAAATCTGGGGAAGGCGCACCTTCACGTTTTGTCCATCGATATCCCCTTCGCGATCGAGGATGCGGATCGGTCGGATTCCCTCGTGGCATTGGATCTTGACCACCACTTCTTGGGCGACCACCGAGAGGACATCGCCGAATTCCCGATTAAAGACCTTCGTTAATTCGGCTTCCTCCGCGACGAAGTAGTGGTTCCCCTCGCTCTTAAAAGCGAGCTGGGTCATCAGATCCTCGTTGAAGCCGAGACCCAACCCGATGGTGGTGATCGTCATTCCCTCTTTCGAGAGAGACTCGCCGAGATTCGCGAGTTCGCTCGGGGAGGACGGTCCCACATTTGCGAGACCATCGGAGAGGAGAATCACACGATTGACCCGGTTATCCTCCAGGAATTTCCGAACCTCGGTCGAACCTTTCGAGACACCGGCAAAGAGAGCCGTGTTTCCGCCCGGTTGGATTTTCGAGATTTCGTTTTTGATGTAAGCCTTATCCGTTACTTTGGTGGCGGGTAAGAGAACATTGACTGTGTGATCGTAGGTGACGATCGAGACGATATCCTTTTCGGCGAGGCGGTCAATGGCCATCTTTGCCGCCTCTTTAGCCCTTTCGATCTTCTCCCCGCTCATCGAACCGGATCGGTCGAGCACGATGGCGACATTGACCGCGGGTCGGTCCTCCGCCGATTTCATCTCGAACCCGGTCAGGCCGACCTTCACAAAAGTGGTCTGTTTTTCGTTGGCCAATAGCACCGGGTTGCCAAGCGCCACATCGAGTTGGATCTGCGCCGCACTGGCGGTTTGCGCGGCGAGCGCGAGTGAGCAGAACAAGGTGAGGGCGATGAGTCCTCTCAAAGGCATCATAGGTTGGGTTGTTTTCATTGTCTTTCCTCCAGATTACAGGATTAGTTGAATCGTTCAATGTGAAGTCTATGAAAAGTTGGAGAGGGACCGGTCAGACCGAGGTAAGAAATTGTAAGAGAATTGTCAGGGGGATGGATTCCCGCGAGAATCGCGGTTGACACTCGATCCACAATCGCTTCTCATAAAACCCCACCCCCTAACCCCCTCCCCGCAATGCATGGAGGGGGAACAGATATTCCCCCTCTCCACTTGGTGGAGAGGGGATTAGGGGGAGAGGTTCCAAAGGAGATAGAGATCATGAAGAAAATTTTAACCAGTTTGGTCATCGCCCTATTCGCTTTCCAATCCGCTCAAGCGGCCGAAGAGGAATTTGCCAAGAAGACCATCAGTATCGGGATGATCGTTTCCGATCTCGATAAATCGTTGGAGTTTTATAAGGATGTCGTCGGGTTTATCCAGGCCGATCGGACCGAGTTCGATGTCCCAGCCGAGTTCGGGAAGAAGTCGGGCCTCACGGATTCCATCGGCCTGCATGTCGAGGTTTTGAAACTTGGCAGGGGCGAAGATGTGACCGAACTCAAGATCATGACCTTTGGCGACAAACCCAAGAAACAAGAGAACGAGTACCTCCACACCAACACCGGCATCCAGTACCTGACCATCTTTGTCACCGAACTCAAACCGATTCTCGAACGCATCAAAGAACACAAGGTGAAACTCCTCGGCGAGACCCCAATCCCGCTAGGAGAGAAGAATAGCTTTGTGCTGATCAAGGATCCCGATGGAACATTTATCGAGTTGATCGGGCCGATGGAGAAGGGTTGAATCACGAAAACCGCGAAGGGGGCCGAAAGGCACGAAGGGGAAAACATCGAAGATGTTTTCTCGTTCCTTCGCGTTTTTCGGCCCCCTTCGCGCGCTTCGTGATTCAAACAAAAAGAATATGGAGCCGTCAATGCCAAATTTCACCCAACACTTAAACCGCCGCGCTTTCCTCCAAACCTCCGCCCTCGCGGTCGGGGCCACTCTTCTTCCACGTTCGAGTTTCGGCAAGGCCGACGAACACGGAACCGAATCCTTTGTCCCCTTTCGCCCGATCACAAAGGGGCCGAAGGCGCATTGGTTCGGGTACTACGACAAGTTCCAGTTCGATCCGTCCGACCGTTTCGTTCTGGGGATGGAGGTCGATTTTGAGAGCCGTCCCCCAAAACCGGAGGACACGATTAAACTCGGGATGATCGACCTGGCGGATAGCGACAAGTGGAATGAGATTGGCGAGACCACCGCGTGGTGCTGGCAGCAGGGGTGCATGCTCCAATGGCTTCCCGGCTCGGATTCAAAAATCATCCACAACACCCGCATGGGGGACAAATACGGTTCCATCATCAAGGATGTGAAGAGCGGACAAGAGAGTGTCATCGAGACGCCGGTCTATACAGTTGGCGGAGATGGTAAGACCGCCATGTCGGTGAACTTCGCTCGGTTAGGAGTCCTTCGTCCCGGATACGGATACGAGGGCATCCCCGATCCTTACCATGACAAATTGATCACCGATGAGGATGGGATCTATCGTGTCGATTTGGAGACTGGGAAATCGGAATTGGTCATTTCGCTGGCGCAGATGCTTGAGGTGGAACCGCAAGAGTCGATGGCGACCGCGCTCAACTGGTTCAACCACCTCTTGTTCAACCCGGATGGGACGCGCTTTATCTTCCTTCACCGCTGGCGTCCCGATCTCAACACCAGATGGAAGACCCGGATGCTCACCGCGAACCCTGATGGATCGGATATCCATGTCGTTGCCGATCACGATATGGTCTCTCACTTCATCTGGAAAAACCCCAAACAGATTCTCGCGTGGGCCCGAGAACCCGACATCGGCGACCGTTTCTTTCTCTACACCGACAAGAGCGATGAGAAACAGGTGATCGGCGAAGAGGTCCTGAAGAAGGATGGCCACTGCACCTACTCCCCTGATGGGGAGTGGATCGCGACCGACACCTACCCGGGCAAGGACAACCTCCACCACCTCTACCTCTACCGTCCGCGAGATGGCGCGCATTTCGAACTCGGCCGATTTTTCCAGCCGGGCGAGGTCAGAGGCAAAGCCCACCGCTGCGACTTGCATCCTGGGTGGAGCCGTGATGGCAAGCACCTCTGCATCGATTCCATGATGAGCGGGAAGCGTCAGATGTATCTGGTGGATGTGAGCGAACTGACCGACTGATCCGTTTTAGGGAATCGGCGCCCGAGGTTCATCGAAGGGACCGGTTTCGAGGAGATCGTCGATGAAGGGTTGGAGGTACGCGAGGGTAAAGACCGACACACCGGGGATGCCGAGACTCTGGGCGACCTGGAGGTATTTCTCGATCTCTTCCGCCTTCTCGATCTTCCCATGGCTGGTGATCACCCCAAGAACGAAGGCTAACCTCACCTCGGGGGGATCGGGTTGGAGATGCGCGAGGCACTCTTTGAGGTTGTTCTCGAATTGCTGCATGTAATCGTCGCCATATTTTTCCCGGTAAATGTAACCCGAGATGTTGACCAGATCGATGGAACCCTTCCGGGCCATGGTCGGCCAGTCCTGAGAGACAAAGTGATTGTGCACAACATGCGGTCCCCAGGTGTAAACCCCGATCTCCGTTCCTGGTTTGAGTTCATCCACCTTTTTCCTGATCCGACCGGCTAATTCAACCAGACTACGTTCTTTGAAACTTTGAAAAACCGGATCGTCCGGGTTGGTGATTTCGTAGTCTTCGTGATCCGTTTCTTCGATGAACCGCTTCCGGGTGTCCGGGTCGAAATCGACCGGCTGATTGGGGAATCGGAGGTAATCCAATAGAAGGCCATCGGGTTGGTATTTCCCGACCACCTCCTCGATAACTTGGAGGAGCCAGTCCTGAGCCTCGGAGTTCCCACCGCTGATATACCCCAGGCGATTCCCCTCCTCCCCGATCAATGCCCACTCGGGGTGTTTTTCGAGGATGCCTCGCGGTTCCTTGTGGCCGCAGATCAGCATCGGGACCGCGATATACACCGAGAGGTCCCGTTTTCTCGCTTCGCGAACGATGACCTCCACCGGGTCCCAATCGCCATACTTTCTTTCGGGGACCACATCGCTGGGATAAAGGGCAGCACCGGAGCTGGTCAACACAAAGGGGACCACACTCTGGAGACCGCTCCGTTTGCAATCGTCCATG
This sequence comes from Candidatus Omnitrophota bacterium, assembly GCA_029261095.1. Classification (GTDB taxonomy): domain Bacteria; phylum Hinthialibacterota; class Hinthialibacteria; order OLB16; family OLB16; genus JACKFH01. The sequence goes on from JAJDBZ010000056.1 coordinate 5,653, forward strand.
GCCGCCGCAATCGATGCTTCCTTAACCTCCACGTCTGCTTTGTGGTTGAAGAGCGAGTGGACATGAATAAACGCTCCGAGGAAGGGCTCTTCGGCTTGGGCTCCCCCGATCTCCACGCCGACCAGACAGAGGAAGACCAAACTACAGATAACAAGCGGAACACAGCGGTTCGATCTCACAGTAAAAGAACCTCACTTCTTCGTTGATTGGAAAATGAATGGATCATCCCGATGACAGGAGGAGAGCCTCTTGAAACTATCGTACCCAAATGGTGATGAGTGCCAAGAGGTCTTCGGCTCCGGTCTCATCGTTCCCATCCCGATCGCCAACGGATTTTCCGTCTTTCCAATGACTGGCGAAGAGGAAGAGGTCGATGCCGTCGGCTGCGTCGTCACCGTTAAGGTCGCCGGGGACCGGGTGGTTGATCACCGGATCTTTCTCCTCGTCTTCGGTTCGAGTGATCGAGGCGTAGAGGTCGAAAATCCTTGGGGATGGTCCGCTGACGAAAGTATAGGTCTCCCCATTGCGCGGGTTAATCTTTGCCCCCGTTACTCGGTCGATCGCCACGAACCGCCAAGCCTCATGGATCAATCCGACATTCGGCCAGGTCAATTCGATCGTTCGTCCCGCCGGGTTCGATGAGACGGCGAACTCCCAATGCAGATCATCGCTCGTGCTGGAGCGGACATCCTGCGCGAAGTTGTCGAAGGACGCGTCCTCCCATTCCGGATGAGGGAAGACCAGCGAGAT
>JAJDBZ010000551.1 GCA_029261095.1 Candidatus Omnitrophota bacterium
CAAGGTCCGTGTCAAGTAGAGCTGGGGAAACTTTTCATCGAGGCTCAATTTGAGAAACGGAAACCGTTTGTCATCCTTCAGCCGTACGTTGTAGGGCGGCTGTTTCTCTTTCACCAACGAGTTCTCGAGCAGGAGGGCATCAACCTCGTTATCGGTCACCAGAAAATCGACTGTCGCCACTCGAGGATAGAAACTCTTAAAAGTGTTTGAACTCGCAAAATGCGACTGCACCCGGCTCCGAATATTAACCGCCTTCCCGATATACAAAATTCTCCCTTCGGCGTCCGCCATGAGGTAAACACCGGGCTGTTCCGGAAGATGAGCAATATCCTCGGGTGAGATCATGCCTTTAACTTAGCAATTTCCGGTAAGGATGGTAGTGCGGGATGGAGGTGAGGAATAAGCTTCGTATTCAACAAACTGGATGTTGGATGTTGCTTGCCTCCGTCGGGGATTCGCGGTCACGGTTCGGCGATCTCGAAAACAGATAAAACAAAGCCCCCACAAACTGAGTCATCACGATGAACCCCGACCAAAAGGCTTTGTCCCAAATAGTTTCTTCTTTGGAGAGACACCTGAAGATCACATAGAGTGTGAGCGGGAGACCCAATATGTGAAGTAAACTGAGCATGATCTTCACCCTGTAAAAGATCTCCCAAGACCAATCCGTGGATAAAGCGACCGCGACTTCCAGAATGAAGAAACCAAGAAAAGCCACCAAGAAGATCGCCGGATGAATCCTGTTTCGGACCATTTGCCGATATTATAGCATTCGATCTGGGGAAAAACACGATCTAAGGCGTCATGTCACAGCTCATGTCACAGCTCTGTCATAGCTCTCGCTGATTAGTTTTTTAAGGTTTTTCCCAAGAATATCGCCGATTTGGATCAGAAGGTCCCATCCCTCGTTCGTGTATGAGACTAAGTTCCACCAACCCTTTCAGATCCCGTTGGAGTGTTCGTCGCGCCACCTCGGGGCAGAGGTTTTCGTAATCTTGAATCGCCATCTCTCCGTTGTCCATCAGGTACTCGACCGCCTTGGCTTGACGGTCGTTCAGGCGGTGTTTTCTCACCAGAATATCCCGTCGGATCGCTTGCTCACCTCGCTGCCTGACTTCATTCATTTGAGTCTCGAGACCGGTGGCAAAGAATTCCAACCAGACGGTCAGATCCATACTCTCCTCACGCACCCTTTGAAGCGCCGCATAGAAGGCCGGACGGTCCCGGTCATAGTACTCGCTGAGAGTGAACAGACGCTTGAAATCGTAACCTGCTCGGTACAGACACAAGGTCGAAAGCAATCGCGAGGCTCGCCCGTTCCCATCCAGGAATGGGTGGATATGAACCAACTGAAACTGGGCGATCCCGCTCATTAGCACAGGATGAATGTCGGTCTCAGTGTTCAACCACTCCACCAATTCGTTCATCAGATTCGGAACCTCGATGGCGGCGGGAGGGGTGTACATCACTTCGCCAGTACCGGCGCGAACCACATAATTTTGCACCTTACGGTATTCACCAGGCGCCGCTTGGTCGCCGCGCACCCCGGCGACAAGGTTCCGATGGATCTCGCGAATCAGACTCTCGGTGATTGGGTCGCCTCTCTCAAGACATTCCGAGACGAATTCGAATGCGGACCGATAATTCAGGAGTTCGCGAGTGTCGTCTGAATCCGCCTCGGGGACCCTCTCGCCCCTCAACAGTTTTTCGGACTGGTCGAGTGTCAGCTGGGTCCCTTCGATGTGTGTTGTGTGGTGCGCTTCAAGAATGAGAGCGCGTTCCGCCATGTTCCTGACCCAGTCCTCGGAGAGCTGAGCGGCCTCAAGGAAACCCCTCGCGCGCTCAATCCATGTCAGGCCGGTGGTGATCCGGTTTGTGATGGTGAAACTGGGTGAGAATGTTCCCATCGGATGAAAACCCTTTTCCGCGTTAGTTCAATTAAAAAGAGTAGACCGACCCAACCTAAGCGGGAAGGGGTGACTCCACTCCTCTCGATCTCCCCTCACTCAAAAAATTCCACATCCTCCGCTAACTGTTCCGGGAAAAAATAAGGACTCCCACTGAAAGTTGGCTGAGGGTCGTCCGGATCCCGCCGCGCGGAGCCGAAGGCAAAGGTTCCTCCGAACTTGTCCAATGTGTAGAGACCCTCCTCGCACCCGGCCGAAAATTCCAGGTCGTGAAAGATCGAGGCCGCATCATCCGCGAGTTCTTCCTCTCCTTTGTTGTCGAAAGGAGGAAATCCCGCGGTGATATACGGCATCCCGACAGGGGTGATTGGCTCGCTCGGGTTGTTCGGCTGACGATTGTTGGCGAAGAATACCGGGTTCGCTGGTTCGTCCACCGGCACCGGATGGATCCCTCCCCAGCCATCCAAAACCACTGCTCCCTCGGCGGTCGGATGAAGTTCCAGATCCCTCGCGATATCCAAACCCTTGAAGAACGGCCAGAGATAGGCGCTCGGATCGAGGAGCCGTTCCGGAGAGTTCGTCTCCGAACCCGATGAAAAACCGGGATCGATCGGGTTCCCACCATCGTCGAATCGATGCTGGCCGCCCATGCTGTCCAGAATCACATAGCCTTCGGCGGTCGAGCCGCCCTCATCTTCGACCACCAACAGCGACACCGCCCGCAAGGTAGCTCCCCCAGGGCTTGGGAAATTCGGGTCCCGAAGATCGCCATCGATGGGGATATCCACTCCCAATCCCAAGTCATCGGTGTTTGGGACCAGCGAAGAGTTGGTTCCCCTCGCCGAACCGGCTCGGTAAATCCCACCGAAATCGGCGAGAACCCAAAACCCCAGGCTGTCCCCGGTCATGACCAAATCGACTGCACGTCCTCCTGGAAATTCACTTGTAATCGGAAAATAAAACCCTTGTTCGATTGTCCCCGTCGGCGAGGCGATGAAATGGACCGCGCCCGCTCCATCGAGAACCGCCAGATCATCCTGAAGGAGTGAGGCTGGACCGCTTGTCCTCGCCCGTTCCAAATCCCTTGCAATGTCGTACCC
>JAJDBZ010000552.1 GCA_029261095.1 Candidatus Omnitrophota bacterium
CTCGGGTAAAAACTCTTGTTGCCGCCCCCTTTTCCTTCCTCTCTTTGAGAACGATGGTTGTGTGCCCCCAGTGTGGTCTGATACAACCCTGTCACCATGGCCGACCGACTTGGTGAACATACCGGGCAAGTGACAAAGGCGTTGTCGAATCGAATTCCCTCCGCGGCCAACCCATCGAGATGTGGTGTCTCGATCACCTTCTCGCCATAACAGGAGAGTTGAGGAGAGGCATCTTCGCCGATTATCCAGACGATGTTGGGACGCGAATCATCCACTCCCCAGGCTGGAGTCAAAAGAAACGCTAGGATGAGAACCCAAGCCCCTTTCAGTAAACCCGAACGAATCATGATAAATCCTTTGAGAGCGATTGATTTAGAGTGAGTAAAAAATCTCGATTGTCGACCGACACGTAATTCATTGTCCCGCCCATTCGACTAAATGTCTTGCAATAGCGAAGGTAGTAAGCCGGATTGTCCATTGGAGGTTCCCCCGCATTTTGCCAATCCCAACTGGATTCAGCGAGATCACCGATGACCATGAAATGATTGTCGATATGTTTGCCCTCTTGAATGTGGATGTTCTGTGCCATTGCCAGGGACTTCTCAAAGACCATGGGTGACATGACCGCTGAACCAATAGAGAGGTAAACACCTCCCTCGAGGTTGTTTACACTGTTCGCATAGGTCAGAAAATCACGCAGGGCTGTCCGACCTATCGCGGCACCATGGTTCATCGGGTGGTTGTAGATGATGTCATGTCCAAACATCGGGTGACTGGTGAAAGGAACCTTCAGTCGATAGGCAGCCGCTTGGATTCCGAACTTCTTGAATGGGTGTTTGATTTCCATTCGTCCCGGCTTCAGATTAAACCGTAAAATAGTTTGAAGAAGGTCCGCAGCTCCCGCGACTTTCTCTGGATCGGATAAGATATTTTGCTGAATGATCTGTGCGAGTTCATCCTCGGAGGGGATGGTCAGCCCCTCGTTATCGATCATCGACCCGACGCTCTCCCCATACCCGAGACCTTCATAGGCTCCGACTACAAGGGCAAGATTGATATAGAAACCGGTTTCATCCCAGATACCAAACTGCCCTTCATCAACATATTTTTGAACGTTTTCACAACTCTTGCCTTGATAAGAAAATTCCCAATCGTGGATCACTCCCGCACCGTTGGTGGCAAGGTGCGTCACCCACCCCCGTTCAATCAGATCGATGAGGACCGGTCCCAACCCGTTCTTAATAGTATGAGCGCCGAAGACAAGCATGACCGACTGATCATTCTCTCTGGCTCTTTTTATTCGCTCCACAGTCTCCAAGACGATGGGCTGAGCCAATTCGGATAATGGACGTGGCGTGGCATCGAGGGGGACATGGTCTCTCTCGATCTCCGTTTTGTTGACGCGATCCGATAATGGTTTGATATGCAAACGGCTTCTGTCGAATTGCGGGTATGGCATAGGGTTTCCAATCTCCTGGTTGTTCTGTGGGTCGGGTGTCGTTTATTAGCGCTTCATGTTGACAAACTGTAGGGGCACTTCCAGGTCCGCAGATTTTAAGAGGGAGATCACCTCTTGGAGGTCATCAATACTCTTGGCCGTAATGCGAACCTGGTCTCCTTGGATTGCCGCTTGGACTTTCTTCTTTGTGTCTTTGATCATCTTCACAATCTTTTTGGCGATGTCCTGTTCAATCCCTTCGATGATCTTGGCATCCAGTTTGACCATTGTATTGGAGGTCGGCTGAGGTTCGCCATAGGTGACTGCTTTAGGATCGATTCCGGCTTTAAAGAAAGCGGTTCCGACCGCCTCCTCAATCGCTTTCATCTTCATTTCGTCTTCAGTCACAATGTGGATCGAATTCTCTTTCTTATTCAACTCGATTTCGGTCTTTGTGTTCCGAAAATCCCACCGTGTTGTGATGGCTTTTCGTGCGTTATTGATCGCATTGTCAACTTGCTGGTGGTCAATCTTGTTAACTACATCGAATGACGGCATAGTCCCTACTTTCTATTGAGAATTACGTATTTTTTCGCGGGGGGCATTTGTACCACATCAAAAGAAATATGGTAGGATACCCCCTCGGAACGCTGGCTGGGGCTGTCAAGTCGGGCGATTGTTTCGTGCTCTACGCCAATACCCAGTCCTGAGAGGAAACGACTCATTCATGACACCCAATCGAAGAGAAATCCTGAAGGGGGCCGCGGCCGCCGGGATCGTTGCATCGCTCGGCACGCACGCGCAATCCCAGGAGAGGCGGTCCAACAAGATCATCCAAGAGAACGAGAAACCGGGCTCCACCGACTGGCAACTCACATACACGCGGGTCGATCCAAAAACTCAATATCGGTCTCCTTGGATTGAGGGCTATGTTTCTCATGCGAGTATCGAACCCGGGGAATCCCTTGATCTCTATGTTAGTACAAACCCTGCGGGACCGTTTAAGGTCGATTTTTACCGATTCGGATACTATGGTGGCAAGGGGGGGCGACACCTGCTCGAGGTCGGACCACTCGATGGGACCGTTCAAGAGGATCCGCCAGTTGGGGATCGGCGCCTGAGAGATTGTCAGTGGAAGTCAAATTTCTCATTCACCATCCCCAAAGAATGGGTCAGTGGGGTATACCTTGGCAAACTGTCGCTCCTTGACGATCGTTATCAAAGTTATGTCATCTTCATAGTCCGCGAAAATCGTCAATCGGACATCCTCCTCCAGTGCAGCGACAATACCTGGCAAGCATACAACCGGTGGCCGGATAATTACTCGCTCTATGACGATGGAAAATCGTCCTGGGCGTTATCGAACAAGGCCCAAGTCAGTTACAACCGTCCATATGGAAAATACTGCCAGATCCTGGATGCTCCACTTTCCCAAGGATCGGGAGAGTTCCTACTTTGGGAGTTTCCTCTCGCTTATTGGTTGGAGCGAGAAGGATACGATGTCGCCTATATTTCCAATACGGATGTCCATCGATCTCCCCGATGCCTGAAGGGTGGGAAGCTTTTTCTTTCAGTGGGACATGACGAATATTGGAGTCTTGAACAATTCAATCACCTAAAGGCCGCGGTAGCCACCGGGCTCAACGTGGCATTCCTCTCAGGGAATACCTGCTGCTTTGTCAGCCCCTTCACCTCCAGCACCAATAAGACCCCCAACCGTGTCATTACGCGGGCGGGAAGATATGGAGGTTTAGCTGAGGCTGAAAAGGAATATATGGGCCCGTTCGACATGGAAGGTCCAAATGAGGCCTCACTCATCGGAGCCCGCACAATAGTTCCATTCAATGGTAGTGGAGACTGGATTGTGAGCGATGATTCCTCCTGGATCTTTGAAGGGACCGGGATGAAAAATGGCGATAATGTCCCCGGCTTGGTCGGATGGGAATTCCATGGGGATCCTTACGACATCCCTGGCCTTCAGGTCGTCGCGAGTGGAACAACAACAAACGGAGGTGGGGAGAAAGCCGATTGGACCGCAACTCTTTATTCCGGTCCAAATGAAAACTTTGTTTTCAACGCGTCAACCATTTGGTGGGCTCAAGGGTTATCCCATCCCCCAGGACACATGCTACCCTATTCGCACTATGGACGTCCCCATGGGGTGGATGATCGTGTGCAAAAGATCACGAGAAACCTGATCGAGAGGGCAATCTCGGCCTAATTCTGGCGCAGATCCGAGCTCATTACGGAGCGATACTGAGTTCAGACCAAAGGTCGTCTCCCTCTTTTGCGATCCAAAACTTGGAATCGAAAAGGGCTACCAGACCCTCACCGCTCGTGATTCCTAAAATCTTGAATTCGGATTCGGTGAAAGGGGGTGCTGGAAAGCGCTGGACTCTCTCCTCCACACCGGATAGCGCCAGATAATGGCCCGTTTCGCGTTCACCTACCAGGAGTCGTCCACTGGAAATCCAGAGCGGATGGGACAGATCAATTTTCCCCGTCTCATAGGTGGTGGTCGAGGATGGAATATAATCCTTGTCGTAAGAGTAGAACGTAAGATTTTCATGATCTCGTACCCAAAACAGGAGAGACAGTTCCCCGGATGCATCGCGCGGCGCCACATTCATTCCTTCGGGGAGAGAGGCATTCTTGGAACCCAGGTTGTCTGGATCTTGAAAGAGTTCAATTAGGGTTAATGTAGCAGCAAAATCCCCCGCTCCCACGTCGATAGGAACGATGCTTCCCCCATCTAGGAACGAAAGGAACAAGCAGGTTGTGGGGTCGATCCAAAGCGGGGTTCCGATCTGAGATAGCATTCCAGTCCAAACCTGGAAATACCCGGGAGAGACCAATCTCTTTCGAATGTCGACACCTTTGAGTCCGTCCAGACTCATTGTTCGAAAAGTTTCGACGACCGTCGCGCTGACAGGGGTTCCGTTTACGTTTTCCTGGGCCCACCACCAAGCCAGAAATTGGTTATCAGGCGATACAGAAACGCGCCCCATTTCGAAACCGCTCAGATCGGTTTCCGAATCCATATTCTCCTCAATGGCCCCTTTGAAGCGTGATACGAGCCTTCCCGATTGAAGGTCGATCACCTCAAGGTGGGTGGTGCGAAAGCCGCCATCCAAATGAGAGGAAGGATCAGAATGGGGTGCACGATTGGAGATACCAGAGAGGCGCTGGATTCCCACTCCTAGAGTTTCTAGGACTCCACGATTCTGGGAAGACCGGAGAACGAAAAGACGATCGCCCACGACAGTCACCGG
>JAJDBZ010000553.1 GCA_029261095.1 Candidatus Omnitrophota bacterium
TCGCCTTGTATCGTAGATGGAAAGATTTACCAATCTGTCCACACCGGCGAACTCGTTTGCGTAGATGCTAATACCGGTGAAATCGATTGGAACGAGAAACTCAGCGCGGATCAAATCCATGCCTCTCCGATCTATGCGGATGGAAAAATCTATGTTGGGTTCCCCGAGGGTGATTTCTACATCATCCGACCCACCGCTGAGAAGGCCGAGATACTCGCCCATCTTCAGTTGGAGGGCGCCTGGTTGGGCGCACCTTCGATATGGAATGGCAAGATTTATGTATTCACAACTAAACATCTCTACTGTTTTGGCAGCGGCGATGGTGGGACCGCCCCGCCTTCGAAAGCAAGGGGACCGGATCCGAAACCCGGACAAGCCTCTCAGATCCAAGCGGTCCCTGCCGAAGTTCTTATGCGCCCTGGAGAATCGGTTTCCTTTGAATTAAGTGCCCTGGATTCAAAGGGGAATTTTGTCGAGAGAATTGATTCCGCCGATTGGAGTAAATTTATCCCTCCCACCGCTAAAGTCAAAGTTGAAATGGATGCAGATTTCAACAGTGAAGGTGAGTTGATGGCATCCGAGGGAGCTCAGATTTCAGCGGGAGCTTTCCTAGCGGAAACCGACGGGTTGAAAGGGACTATTCGAGGTCGAGTTCTTCCAGAACTACCGATCACGGAAGATTTCGAATCTTTTGAACCTACAGTCCCTGACCCCTCGATTGAAGGCGCGAAATTCGCCTTTCCTCCTCTTCCATGGATTGGGGCACGGTTCAAATGGGATATCCGCGAGTTGGATGGAAACAAGGTTCTCGCGAAGACTCTGGACAATGTCCTTTTTCAAAGAGCCATTACCTTTATCGGACACCCGGACGAGAGCAACTACACCGTTCAGGGCGATGTCATGACCGATGGGAACCGTCGACTGAAATCCAATGTGGGTGTCATCAACCAGCGCTATTTTATCGCCCTCATTGGGAATGCCCAACAGATTGAAGTCAGTTCCAACCACAGCCGTCTCAAGGTGGGCGTCCCCTTCAAATGGAAAGAAAACCGGTGGTACACATTGAAAACAAGAGTGGACATCGCAGAGGATGGATCTGGTGTGGTCCGCGCGAAAGCATGGCCCAAGGATGAACGGGAACCCGAGGCTTGGAACATCGAGGTACCCCATGAACACGCGCACAAACAGGGCGCGCCCGGTTTATTTGGGTTTGCTTTGCAAAGTCGTTTTAAAGTTTACGTCGACAACGTTGTTGTGACACCCAACAATTAATCTAAGAAGGAGTATCACCATTCGATGATGCAGGAAAACAGATTTCCTTTATTATTTTTAGGCGTCATTGCCTTCACGATAGGCACCCATCCGATTCATGCGGGAGACTGGCCCGAATGGGGGGGCGATCCGAGTCGGAATATGGCCTCCGATGAGACCGAAATCGTTCAATCCTTCACACCCGGAGAGTCTTCTGGAAAAGATGAGAAGGTCGACCTATCCACCACAGAGAATGTGAAGTGGGTGGCCAAACTGGGTTCTCAAGCCTACGGCAATGTCACAGTCGCAGATGGAAGGGTCTTTGTAGGAACGAACAACGAAGTACCGAGAGATCCCAAACACACCGGAGACCGTGGAAACATCTATTGTCTAGATGAAAAGACTGGAGATTTTCTCTGGCAACTGATTGTTCCCAAGCTTGGCGCCGGGAAAGTCAGCGACTGGGAATTCTTAGGAATCTGTTCTTCTCCCGCGATCGTCGGCGATCGCGCCTTCATCGTGACAAACCGCTGCGAGGTGGTATGTATCGATGTGAAAGGCTTTGCCGATGGCAACGATGGCCCGTTTGAAGACGAGGGCCAGTACATGGCAGGGGAAGGAAACGAGCCCATTGAGCCGGGCGATACCGATGCGGATATCCTTTGGGTGTTCGATATGCGCGACGAACTGGGTGTATTTCCCCACAACATCGCCAGCAGCAGTGTCCTCCCCCTCGATGGGAAAATTTATGTGACAACCTCGAATGGTCAGGATTGGTCTCACGTCAACATCCCCTCTCCATTTGCACCCGCCTTGGTCTGCCTTGACCAAGAAACGGGCGAACTCCTCGGTGAAGAGGTCAGCGGGATTTCGGAACGATTGATGCACTGCAATTGGTCTTCCCCGTCCTATGCCGATGGAATCGGTGACAATGGACTCGTGATCTTTGGAGCGGGCGATGGGTTCTGCTACGGGTTCGACCCCGTTCCTGTTCCCGACCCGGACGATCCGGAGTATAAAATACTTCAGGAGACTTTCCGCTTCGATTGTGTTCCCCAATCCTACAAAGTGGATTCCGATGGGAAGGCCATCAAGTATCCCGCACCCGATGGACCGAGTGAAATCATCGCGACCCCTGTTGTTTATGAGAACAAAGTCTATGTCGCCATTGGCCAGGATCCCGAACATGGTTCGGGGGTCGGTGTTCTCCATTGTATCGACGCGACCAAGAAGGGAAACATCACGGAATCCGGAAAGATCTGGTCATATGACAAGATCAATCGGTCTATTTCGACTGTTTCGATTGCCGACGGTCTCGTCTATGCGGCGGATTACGATGGTTTTATTCATTGCCTCGATGCGGAGACCGGAGAGGCTTACTGGGTGCATGACACGATGAGTCACATTTGGTCATCCACCATGGTGGCCGATGGTAAGGTCTATCTCGGAAATGAAGATGGTATCCTGGTCGTCCTCAAAGCCGGTAAAGAAGCAAAAGTATTGGAAGAGATCGAATTCGATGCCCCCATCTACTCGACTCCAGTGGTCTCAAATGGCGTCCTCTATGTCGCTTCGCAGACTCATCTGTATGCAGCGGAAAAGAAATAGGCTCACATAGTCGTTATTCGCCCAAAGGATCGAAATGAGAAAAATCGTATTCGTCGCAGCGGTGGTCCTTTTCTTCCTCCACCAGGATTTCTGGAATTGGAGTAATCGCGACCTATGGTTTGGGTTCCTGCCTGCGGGATTGGGGTATCATGCGATCTATTCGATTTTAGCTTCCTTATTGTGGGCGGTCGCAGCGTTCTGCGCATGGCCATCCGAAATCGAAGCATTTGGCGAGATAGGTGAAACGCCCGCTGAGAGGGGACCTCTCGATCAATGACCGCACTCATTATCATCTGTCTTTATCTTAGCATTCTCCTATTCCTCGGTGTGGCCAGTAATCGTTTCTTCACCGGAACTTCGAAGGACTATTTTGTCGCCAGCCACTCGATCGGACCGATCCTCCTCTTGATGTCGGTTTTCGGAACCACCATGACCGCATTCGCTTTGGTGGGAAGCACGGGCAAGGCATTCGCCTCAGGGATTGGCGTTTATGGGCTCATGGCTTCCTGGTCTGGTCTGATCCATTCAGCGGTCTTTTTCCTGGTCGGCATTCGAGTTTGGGCCATTGGGAAAAGGTATGGGTATGTGACCCAATGTCAATTCTTCCGCGACCGGTACGAAAGCCCCGCTCTAGGATATCTCTTGTTTCCGATTCTGGTTTCGCTCGTCATCCCCTATCTTCTCATTGGATTAATCGGCGCCGGGCGTGTGGTCCTCCCCATTACCGCGGGAGCGTTTCCCGAACTTTTCCCCCATGCAGTTCCGACCTTAAGTGGAGGGATACCGCCGTGGCTGACGAATTTAGTCATCGCCGGTGTGGTCTTAGTCTATGTCTTCTTCGGCGGTCTTCGAGGCGCGGTCTGGGCCAATACGTTGCAAACTGTGGTATTCATGGTCACAGGGGTGTTTGCCTTCTATCTCATATCTGGAAAGTTGGGGGGGTTGGAAGCCGCTTCCCAACAGGTTCTGGAGAAAGTACCGGAGCGAGTATCCAGAGAAGGAATGGGACAACTACAGTTTTTTACATACTGCTTCGTTCCACTATCTGTTGGGATGTTCCCCCATCTATTTCAACATTGGTTAACCGCCAAGAGTGCAAAAACTTTCAGACTGACCGTCATTGCCCACCCAATTTTTATCATGATTGTCTGGGTTCCCTGTATCCTCATCGGAATTTGGGGGGCCGCGCTCTATGCCGGTCAGACTGTGAACCCAAATCAGGTATTGGGTCGAATGGTGGGTCAACTCATTCAGGATCCAATCATCAGCGGAATACTCGGGGCGGGAATCCTTGCCGCGATCATGTCTTCGCTTGATTCGCAGTTCATGTGCCTCGGCACCATGTTTACCAACGATGTGATCGTTCGTGCTTTTGGCGAAGACCGGTTTACCGACAAACAGAAAATCATCTGGGCGAGAGGATTCATCATCGCCATCGTCGCGATCACCTATGTTCTCGCTTTATTCGAACCCGCTCAAGTCTTCGACTTGGGGGTCTGGTGTTTTAGCGGTTTTGGCGCCCTTTTTCCCATTGTTTTCGGAGCGGTCTACTGGAGGCGAGCCACTAAAGCAGGTGCGATTTCCGCAGTCCTCGCGATGGCGGCCACATGGGGAGTCCTCTTTTATCGGGATATCATCCTCAAGGCCGGAAATCATCAAGAGGACGAGTATTTGATCGCCGGGATGATGCCGGTGGCCATCATTTTCTTCGTGACTTTGATCGTTTATGTCGGAGTTTCTCTGGTGACCAAACCTCCCTCCGAATCAACCATTCGAAAATTCTTTCCCGAGCCGAAAGTAAAGTAGGAGTCCCATCGAAATGACTGAGAAGGATTTGGCCCCTCAACCCGCAGTGGATGAGGCGGTGTCTAAACTTAATGAACATCTTAGAGATATTATCTTCTGGCATTTTTCTCCGGAAACAGGGTGTCCTTTCTGGCTGGAATGGGCCGAAGGGGCGGGCTGGAATCCCATCGAAGAGATTAAGACTTACGAGGACATTGCAAAATTTCCTCACTTTGAGGACAACTACCTCCGCGATCTCCCTCATGAAAAGTGGATTCCCAAACAATATATCGGAAAACCCTTTAAGATTTTTGAAACGGGCGGCACCACCGGAATGCCCAAACAGCGAATCAGTTGGGAGGACCACCTGACCGACTACT
>JAJDBZ010000554.1 GCA_029261095.1 Candidatus Omnitrophota bacterium
CGAGCGCCGCGATCAGTCCCTTGACTGCGATTCTTTCCGCCTCTGAATAGGCCCCCTCCTCAAGTCTCCTGCCCCGGCCTCCCTGAAAGTATTTCTCGACTCTGGGTCCACCGTCTTCATAATCGTAAAGGACACACCTCAGGCCGACTCGTTGTTGGAGATCGTGGTCGATCCAGTAGCGGTCGTATCCAGTGACCTCAAAAAGTGCGATGTAGTCGCACTCAAAATCGGGAATCATGGTCGAGATCAATTCCATCGAAAGCCGGTTTTTCAATCGATAGTCCGCGAGAATCCTCGATAGCCCGGCATAAAAACCCTGTTTCACTGGACCATCGGGAAGGTCGGTGATGAGCCAAACCTCACTTGCGAATGATCGAAGTTGGTTGGTGAATTCAGTGCAGACCCGCGTGTATACGGGAGTATTGACAGGTTCATCCAGAACCGGGATGACCATGATCCTTGTCCCGATTGGGTCCGCCCGTGTTAGTGAAAAGATTCGGGATTCCCGAATTTGTTTCCAGGGATTGTAATCGAAAATAGTCCAGGAGTGTCCGATCGCGGGCATCATCATGAATAGAATCAAGCCTAGTCGAAGGTAGAACCCGGGTCCGGTAAAGATTTCCCCTTCTCGCAGTTTATTCCGAGCTCGATAGGACGATTTCATCTGACCACTTCCCCCGATTCCTTTGCAATTGCGGTTATCCTTCCACTTCCTTGCTAAAAAACAAACGCAACCACCTTTCAAATCAAGATTTGTGCCAATGATTCTAATAGGCCCATGAGGTGGACGGACTTGTAACTATACTTTTTATTTTTCATACTTAAAGTGATTATCAAATTAATCAGAAATGGAGCGTCAAAAACCTCTGAAAGGAAAAGGACACATGAGAGGGAACGACAAACGGATGACGAGAAACAGACACCTTGGTGGAAGATCTATCCTGATTTACATCGGACTGGCTCTACTTTGCCAAACATTTGGTCAGGCCCAACCCGTCTTGGAGGATTTGCCCGCAGTGTCAAACAATATTCCAGGAGGCGAATCGATCGGTCCTGTTGAAGAGTTCGCGACTAAGTTCATCACGTTTGACGAAGAGATTCCTGAGGAAATGATTCGATTCACTCAATCTATGCTCGGACCCAATGGAACTCTGGAATATGATTCGGAAAGGAGAATCGCCGTTCTGCGCGATGACCCCGAAAAGATGAGTGAGGCCTTGTCATTCCTGGAAAACCTTCGAGACACGTATCAGGTTTCACTCAAGAAAGAGTGGACTGAGAAAGAAGCCGTATCGAATCATTGGGCCCAGGACGCCAAGTATCTTGGAAAGCTGCAACCGGGAGAGTCTGTACAAATTGAAGCTCTACTATTAGTGGGCAAAGAGAAAACTCATAAACGACCTTCTGCTGTCCAATCGACGGTGACGCCTTCTAGGAGAGTGGTGCTCGAGGACCTGCTCCTCGAACTCGATCAAGAGAAGCGAGAAATCCTTGAAAGCGAGGGCGCCTCCTCACCCAAACTTACGGAAATTAAAGAACAGATGAGCGCGATCCTTACGTTCATTGAATCTGAAACGGATCATACGATGAAAGAAGTCGAAAGGTTGGCGGAAAAACTTGAGGGGTTCAGAGACCAACTAAGCGACCGCCTACAGCACATCGATCCAGGCTCGACAGAGAGTTCACTCATTAGGCAGGATATCATTCAATACAATCAACTACTTGAACGGACAGAATCGGAAACCTCCGACCAATTGGCCAGTGAAATAATGAGAGCCTTAAAAACGAGCGGGCAGGATCACGTGGAGAGTTCGTCGGTCATCCTAAAAACTGTCGGAAACATGAACCTGGACCTCCCCGAAGAAGCAAAGGTGCTAGGTGTCCAGCCTGATGACCTCGGGCTTTTTGCGTTTTCGGAAATCGAAACCCTCGGTCATACAGCGCTGCGAGCAACCGTCTTCGGGAACGACAGCAATGGGATCGCATTTACCACAGTATCCGAGTATTCCCTGGAGTTCCGTATGGGGCACTCCACCTTAGGGGTGACCGTTGCCCTCATTCCAGAACGCAAAATGCGGGATCAAACCAAAGGGATTCAAGGATTGGTCACTCGGCTAAACAAGATTCTCTTGGATACTGAGACCGAAGTGGAATTGGATCGACCAATTGTGGTGGGCAGTTACACACACCCTGATGGTACGAATCTAGTCCTCATCGTTCGAATCAGAAAATAGCATCTGCGTCGATTCCGGTCAGGAATGCTCAAGCCCGGGCAACCATTTTTTTTAGATTTACGCCAAAAAAACTTTCTCTGGCTAGTACTAGCTTACGGTATACTCTATGCGCGGAGACTCTCCGGTCAGCAAATGGAAAGTGGGACCCTGGCACAATTCCACCGACCGGGTAATATGTGGATCTATCATGAAATCTTCTCAGCATATCGATTACGAACGGCTTCAGCTTTTGGCCTTGCTGTTCGATGGGTTTGTCCGGTTTAGATCGATCCACCAATCGTATCGGGATCGGGATGAATTCCCCCGTTGTCGTGTTGTGGAAGAACTTTGTTCTGATGTTTTCCTCCCATTGAAAGACCTGGGGCATTCAGTACTTCGGCGATTCCCGACGACCGAGGAAGAATCGGAGATTCATGATCATGAGTTGCTGTGTGATCTGGTCATTGGAGCCTGTTTTCATGAGATGCTTCAGCTCCAGGAGAATCTCTATCTTGTGAAGTTGTACCGTCCTCGTTACGAGGACCTGAAGCATCAAATGCGTGATGAATCGCTGGCGGAATATTTCCAGATTGGCGAAAAACTGATCCAGGAAGCGGTGGCGCAAATCCCAAAAAACCTCCAATGGATTTGGGATCTTCTGATCGAGGCTCTCTCCCTTGTTCGGCGAGTACTGGTCGGATATCGAGGGAACAAAATTCTGCTCCGTTATTTGACACGTGAACTCTCATTGCTTGAGAATGTTTACGAGAAGGATGAATTTGAAGATCTGTTTTCTGGGATGTATCCGGGGGGGCTCCAGGAAGCGCTGTGGGTGGGGGCTGAAGATTATTTTGATGCATCTCACCATCGACAATCGCTTGACTGCCTCAGCCGATTGCTTCTCGAGTATGAAGCGAATGGCGTTCACTCGAGTGTGCCTCCAGAGGGTCCGATCGACCTCTTGGAAAAACTCAACCTAGAGGGTAAGCGGGTTCGAAACAATGAATTGACGAGCCGGAGCGTGATCTTCCTTGAAAAGTTCGGAAAGATAATCGGGGAGAAACAAACATGACTGGGAATCGATTCAATTGTTTGATCTTCTGCACACTCTTGTGGGTTACAATCGGCGATGACCCCCAGAGGTCAGACGCGGGAGAGGATGTCACCCTCAGAATCCGGACTTTGGAAAACGATGTCCCAACCCCCGCGCGGATTATCCTGCGAGAGTCTTCCGGGGAAGTTGTGATTCCAGAGAATCGATACAAGTATTTCGATTCGTTTGTTTCCTCGGGGGAAGTTGTCCTAGATGTCACACCAGGGAACTACTCATTGGAAGTCCGTCGCGGATTGGAGTACGCGATCATACAGACGGATCTCGTTCTGGAAGCCGGACTAGAAACCGATGTGACGGTCCCGCAAATGCGCTGGATCGACCTCAATGCCCGGGGGTGGTTTGGAGGCGACCTTCATGTCCATCGGCCCACTGAAGTGATTCCCCAGCTGATGATTGCCGAGGATTTGAATCTTTGTACGGTTCAATCTCTCTGGAATGTCCAATCCTATTGGAAGAACAAGAAAGTGCCGGAAGAGTTGGTTCAGAAGATCGACGATTCTCATGTGTATCATGTCCTATCCGAGGAAGACGAGCGAGATGGCGGCGCCATTATGTTCTACAATCTCAAGAGTCCAATCAACATCGCTGTTCCCTCGCGCGCATATCCATCAAGCCTTGGTTTTATTCAGGAAGCATTAGAACAGGGGGCATGGGTGGAAGAAGAAAAGCCATTCTGGTGGGAATCCCCGATCAATGTGGCGTTGGGTAGCGTCCGTTCGACAGAGATTGTCAACAATCATTTTTGCGAAAACTGGATCTTGAACAATGAAGCTTGGGGGAGGACCAGGGATCCTGAGAAGTACAGTTCGGAGCCGATTGGTTACTGCCATTATGTGCTCGACCTGTATTACACCTTTTTGAATTCGGGGTTTCCACTCATTCCTACCGCGGGTTCGGCTACCGGTGTCCTCCGAAACCCACTCGGGTATAACCGTTGTTATGTCCATTGTGGCGATGATTTCAGTTACGAGAATTGGTGGGAGGGTTTATCGGAAGGTAAAAATTTCGTGACCAATGGTCCCGCCCTATTTGTGTCCCTGGATGGCAATCCACATTGGTCTAGGTTGGAAGAGAATACGGCGGAAGTCCAAATACGAATCGAAGCGGTTGCAAGAGATGGAATCTCCAAAATTGAAATCGTTGGGGACGGAGAAATCCTTGCTACCCACGAACCTGAAGGTACACCGAATAAGGCAACCTGGGAGATGACTCTTCCCTGCCCCGATGTGTCGTGGCTCGCGGTTCGGGCTTTTGAACCTGCTGAAAATACGATTCGATTCGCACACACCTCTCCGACATATATAGATGGCAGATCATCTCAAAAGAAAAAAGAATCTGCTCACTTCTTTATCGATTGGATCGACGAGTTGATCGACCGCATTGAAAAAGATCCAGAGAGATACGAAACCCCCGAACAATTGGATGAGATCCGAGGAGAATATCAGCGCGCACGGATGGTATACGCCGCCATTGCTGAAGGTGAGTGATCCACGCTGGTCGAGTCGGGATCTCTGGCTAATCCTATAGTCCATTTCCACGCAGAATCCTTCCCACTTCATAAGGGTTCCTGGGTTTGAACCTGGCCTCTTGGCGCTTATACTCCGGCGTTTCCAAAAGGACGTAGAGAAACTTGGCCCAAAATACTGAAACCGAAAAACCAAAACGCTCCCCGGAAGACCGTAAGAGGTTCGCCGCCTTAATGGTGATTTTTTTTACCGTCTTCATCGACCTGATCGGTTTTGGAATCATCATCCCTATCCTCCAACCCTTTGCCATCGAGGAATTTGGTGCCACCGAATTTCAGGCGGGGATTTTGATGGGCGCTTTTTCAATGGTCCAGTTTTTCTTCACTCCCCTCTGGGGGTGGCTATCGGACCGGTTTGGTCGAAAACCCATTCTATTACTGACTCTGTTTGGGGCTTCGCTGTCTTACATTCTTCTCGCACTATCCACCAACCTCACCATGCTTTTCGCGGGGCGCATCTTGGCGGGTGCTTTTGGTGGAAACATCGCGGTCGCGCAATCCTATGTGGCCGATGTCACTCCCCCGGAGAAACGTGCGCACGGAATGGGTTTGATAGGCGCTGCTTTCGGTCTGGGGTTTGTCATGGGGCCGATGATCGGCGGGATCTTGGCCACCTGGGGGTATGCCGCTCCCTCGTTCGCGGCAGCGGGCGCTTCGGGTCTCGCGTTCCTT
>JAJDBZ010000555.1 GCA_029261095.1 Candidatus Omnitrophota bacterium
TGGTAGGGTTCGGGCATGAGACTGTTGACATTCCGACCAATAATTTCCTCCGGTTCAAATCCGAACATCCTTTTAGCGGCAGGATTAAATGACCGGACAATTCCTTCCTGATCGATCGTGATGATCCCATCGACCGCGGTATTCACGATCGCTGTGACGCGCGATTCGCTTTCGCGAAGCGCCTCTTCAGATTGTTTTCTTTCGATTCCGCTAGCGATTCCATCGGCGACCGCGGCAAGGGCCTGTAGAGTGACATCGGGCATCATCTTCCTGGAAAACATGGCCATGACTCCGACAACTTTTCCATTGCAAATTAATGGATGGCCCGCGAAGGAGACCATTGCTTCACGTTTCGCCCAATCCTGGTCACCGACTCGCGCATCCCCGACCACATTGTTTGTCAGATGGGGACTGCGTTCCTCCGCGATCAACCCTATCTTGAACTTCCCGACTGGAACACGACCATGCGGTCCATCGAGATGTGTGTACATTCCAGCGCTCGCCTTGAGTTCCAAAACGTTCTCATTCTCGTTCAAAGTCCAAATCCGGGCGAACGCACCATCCAAATCTTTCACAATATGTTCTGCACATTGCTGGAGGATAGATTCAAGGCTGTCATCCTGCGCCAGTGTGAACCCGATATTGGCCGCCAATCTGGAAAGGAGCGCGCGGTTTTCCAACTCCTCATTGGTTTGTTTCAATTCATAGGTCCGTTCCTGAACACGCGTTTCAAGGCCCTCATTCGCAATGCGCAAAGCTCCCTTGCTCTCCTGAAGTCGATGGATGAAAAATGCGATGCTCGCCAGAAGGAGAATGACAATTCCAAAAAGAACCAGTCGGTATCCCGCAACAGTGCGTACGGCATTTAGATACTCGGTATTGTAAACTCTGAGAATATCTTTTGCCTGATTCGATAGCGGTATCTCGATGAGATCGTCTGTAATCTCTTGAACCAAGGGGGTGAACTCCAGACTTTTTATGGCGTGGGCCTTCAGGTTCTCAATCTCGGAGAATTCGATGATCTCTGACGTGTGTTCTTCTTCGCTCGGGAGAGAGTTGATAAGTGTTTCAATACCGGGGACCAAAGAAGGATCGAGAGAGAGATCGTAAGTGAGAAGAGCGTTGTGCAAATCTGAAACTATCCTCTGAAGTTCTTGCTCTTCAGAGGAGGTTTCGAGTTTATCAACAACCTCCCTGGCTATCTCCGGAAAATAAGTCTGAGAGTTCCTCAGAACCGCGTTTTTGGATTTCAGTTTCTCCGTGAGAGAGCCAAGATCCTGCAATGAGTCAAGCTGCGAATTTACAAGCCTAACCAGAGTTGCTTCGCCTTCGTCACTGACAAAATCCGGGATCTTTCGTAACTCCCGGTTCAACCTCCTTAACGTGGCGATATCGGAAACCAAGGTATCATAAGAACTAAGATGCAAGTATTGAAGTTTCACTACTTCGAAATTGAAATGGGTGTGAGTCGTTTGAAAGTCCTTGATCCTGGCAATGAAGAGTTGGTGATTTTCAACATCAATCGATTGAGTCTTCTGGTAAAGGAAGACCAGAACGCAAAACATGATAACTCCAAAAACAGCATATAGCGCGCGCCGATTCATAAAGGCTTGCCTTCATATTCGCCGGTAAGTGTATTCAAGAATTTAACGATCAATTCCACTTCTTCATCTTCAAGGGAACGGCCGAGTTGGTATTTGGCCATGACACGAACGGCATCATCCAGTCTCTTCGCTGTTCCATCATGAAAATAGGGGGGGGTTAAAGCAACGTTTCGCAGGGAAGGCACCTTGAACACGTACCGATCCTCTTCACGACCGGTGACATTGAATCGTCCGTAGTCGCTTTCGGTTACATTGCCCCGGTCTTCGAAGTAGTCGAACATCGATCCTAATTGCTCAAACATATTCCCTCCCACCGCCACACCCTGATGACAGGAAATACACCCATAAGCCTTGAAAAGCCGATACCCCTCTTTTTCCTCTTCGTTGATGGCATCTTCATCGCCTCGCAAGTATTGGTCGAATCGGCTATTGGGAGTAATCAGGGACCTTTCAAAAACTGCAATCGCGTCTTGGATGGTTCGTTTCTCAACGCCTTCTGGATAAAGTTTTTCAAAACCAGAAACATATTCCGGATTTGCTTTCACCTTATCTATGGCCTCATCCCAAGTGATTCCCATCTCATCCACATTGATTAATGGCCCATCGATTTGCTCTTCCAAGGTTTCAGCGCGACCATCCCAGAATTGCCTGAAATTCAGACTACTGTTAAATACCGTCGGCGAATTGATGGAACCCATCGAACCATGAACCCCAGTGGAGAATCGCTTTCGATCTGTACCACCCAGATTCAAATTATGACAGCTGGCACACGAAAGGCTGCCATCCTTGGAGAGGCTTGCGTCATGGAAGAGTTTTTTACCAAGGGTAACCTTATCCGCATCCATATTGTGATTTAATGGAATCGGTTTGATAGGTTCATCCAGTACACTTTCATCTTCCACATCGACAGAGGGGGGATTCGACTTTCCTGCGTCGTTAGGGTCTCCCTCTGTGGAACGAGAACAGGAATACAGACAGACGGATAGAAGGAGGATGAATAACCCATTTATCGCTGAACCGGGATGGGAAGACCCTCTCATTTGCGCAAATCTCATCTCTTATACCTCTCGTAAGTTCGTATGATTGGGTAACGAAAAGAAGAAGGTACAGCCTTTGTCGGGGTTGTTGAAAACGCCGATTTCACCGTTTTGCAAATCGATCAACCTCTTGCAAATGGACAGTCCAAGACCGGTACTCTTTTCGTCCCCAGTCGGCCGATTAGAAAGTCGGACATACTTTCCAAAGACTTTTTCTAATTCTTCTTCCTTCAGACCGGGACCGGTATCGCGGACAAAAAACTGGGGCAATCCATCAGAGAGAGCCACTCCAACAGTGATTCGTTCCTCCTTGGCGCAGAATTTTATGGCGTTGCCAACTAGATTCTGAACAACCTGGGTCGTTCGCGATTTATCCGCCGATGCCATGGGGACATTGTCCTGTATGTCGAGAGAAATCTCGATCCCTTTATTCTTGGCGTAATCAAGATTTATCTCATAGACCTCCTGAGCTAACTGACCGAGGTCGACCGGTTCCAGATCGAGACGAATTCTCCCGTCCTCGAGTGCATGGAGATCCAGGAAATCATCGATGATTCGGGCCATATACATGATATTACGTTTGACTGTGGCCAGGATTATGTGATCATCATCCGAGATCTTCGAACCCGGCGGGAGTTTTTCACTCAGTAGAACCGCATAGGAATACACACTGGCCAAGGGGCTTTTTAGATCGTGACTGGCAAGTGCGAGAAACTCTTCTTTCTGCTGGAGGAGCCGTGCTTTTTCAGCTTCCAGTTTGTGTTGCTCGGTCAAGTCCATCGATATCCCAACAAGGCCGATGGGTTTTCCGTTTAAATCTCGATGAACCGAGGCCGATAAGTGGGCCACAAACTCCTCTCCATTTTTACGTCGATTGAGTATTTCTCCAGTAAATCCATCTTCGCGTAATGTTTTCTGGTGAACTCTTTGACCCTCCTCGGGTGTAGCGTAGAGAGTATCAATCGATTCTCCCAAGACTTCTTTTCGTGAGTACCCAAAGGTTTTTTCCGCGGCCCGATTGAATTGAGTGATGTACCTTTCGGGATCAACCGAGATGATCATCTCAAACGGACTATCCAAGACACTCTCCATAAAGTCTTTTCGGCGGTGTAAATCTTCGCGCTGAAACTTGAGGAGCAACTGAGTATCGATCCGCGCAGATAAGATCGGGTACTCAATGGGTTTGGTGACGTAGTCATTGGCCCCGTTATGAAGGGCCTCAACCACTCTTTCGGGCTCCTCCATACCCGTGACCATAATAATGGGTAGATCGAGAGGGGAACTCCACGAGCGAATCGACACCAATACTTCCAGTCCGGTCATTCCCGGCATCTTTTGATCCAGGAGGATGATGTCGCATTGATTCTCCTTCAAGAATTCAAGGGCCTGAGGACCATCGAACACAGGTGTGACCGTATGACCTTTTTCGGTAAGGAACTCTTTCGTCAGGAAAGAGTCGTCCTCATCATCATCAACCAAAAGTATGTGACCGGGAACACTAAAATCTTCAAGAAACATTCTTCAGAACCTCTTGGCAAGAAGGAAAGAAAACTAGAGTAAAAAAGCTCGTTGGGTGGTCTTTTCTTTTCACTTTAATACTCAGTGAGTTTCGCACCAAATGATTTAAGAATCAATTATGAATTCCGATCGGACATTTCGATGAATTCAAGCACTGCATTTACCCTTTTCGAAAGGTCCTCGGCGAGAGTCTTGGAATCTGTTCCTTGTTCAACATGGTTGGCAATAGCTTCGTCCAACATCATCACCAGTTTATAGATTTCGCGAAGACTTCGACCCTTTTCTTTTTCCTGCGACCCGCTGGAACCTTCGTGACTGGAAGTTTCTGGATCAGAATCCAAAATGGAGTTCGCTGAATTCTGCTGGTTTGGGTCGGAAAAGTTATCAGACTCTCTCGGAGCCTGTAGGGATGCTTCGCTACTTTTTGACTTTCCATTGAGTTTTCTGATCACACGGAGGTTTCTCTGATCCGCCTCAGTTAATGAGAAATTGGTTTCAAACAAAAAATAAAGATCGGCAGCCATGTCCGCCGGATCGACGGGCTTGCACGCATAATAGTCACCTTGAGCATCGCTGCCTTTCGAGCGAATCTCCTCTTGTGGTCTCGAACTGACAAAGACTAAGGGAATGTATTGCGTTTCCGGGTCATTCTTAAGCGTACGGCAGACATCATAACCAAGCATTCCTGGCAACATGATATCCGAAAGAACAATTCTCGGTTTCATTTCTTTGCAGAGGGAAACTCCTTCCTCGCCGGTTTTAGCGGCAAGCACCTCGTAGCCAACCTTTCCCAAAAAATACTCCATTGTTATTCTTAGTTCGGGTTGATCTTCGATAATTAAAACTGACTTTGAATCGTTCATCTATCTGTCTCCTAGTACGGGTTGGCCGATTTGAGTCCAATCCGATTCATGGTCTTACGGGTTGGAAAAATTCAGGTTGCGGATTGCATCTCCCGAGAGTCTTCGGTTTGATCCTGGTCCGTTCGCTTGATCACTTTCAATAAACGCAATATTCTTTCGGAAGAAGAGAATTCATTCTCATAGAGAAGTTCCATGTCATCGACCACATCGATGGGAGATACGGGCTTGGAAATGAAAAAATCTGCTCCCGCTTCCCCACCCTTTTGGCGAAGTTCGGCCGCGCTGTGGGAACTGATGAGGATAAATGGGATTTCCCTCGATGCTGGATTTGTTTTGGCAAGCCTGCATGCCTCATAACCATTCAAGCCCGGCAACCCAACATCGCAAAGAATCGCCAGTGGCCGTGCTTGTTGGATATAATCGAGGCCTTTTTCGCTAGAGTTCACTTTCTTAACCTGGAAACCTTGCTTTCTGAAAAAATGATCGAAACCGATCCGCATTCCTAAATTGTCATCGATGATGAGAATCTCACGTTCCGAGTTCATTGGTTTCTCCCTTGCATTTAAGAATGGGATTGGCAGGAAAGGTGCCAATTGGAGAAACGGTTACCTTGTCTCTTGCTTTTCTTGATGATTATAGGGTTGCATTCGTACCTTTAGGGTCCCGTGGGAAGATCACATGCGAATGTGGGTATCTTGAATCTTTCTCTGGAATGTCTCATGCTTGAGACACTTGTGACTCAGTTTCTCAACACTGAGACAATCGTGCAGAAGAATTCTGGTCGAAGGAAAACCATGAGTTCTCGGAATCATAAAGTCCTTTTCGTCGAGGACGAGCCCGTTTATCAAAGCGCCTTTCAGCAATTCGTCCTCAATGAGAATCTTGGATATGAGGTCGAATTCGCTGATTCAGTGGTGGAATCCCTGCAGATACTTCGTTCTCACTCCTTCGACATCGTCATTTCCGATTTTTTATTGTCCGATGGAACAGCGACCGATTTACTAGCCAATGTCCATGATGCGCCAGTCATTGTGGTAACCGGGGCGGGCGATGAAATCATCGCGAGCAAAATCATGAAGGCCGGAGCTGCGGACTATTTGGTCAAAACAGTAGACCAATCCCACCTCAATAAACTCCCTCCGCTCATCGATCGAGTCATCGAGGATTACTCGATCAAACGAGAAGATCTGCGTGTCCAAAGAGAAATGGAAGAATCTCACCGGTTGTTGGTGTCGGTTTTCGGCCAGCTCCGTATTGGAATATTGATGGTGGATCCGAATGGATGTGTGACGCACGCAAGCGATACTTTCCGAAAGTTTATCGGCTTCTCCGGCAAGGTTGGAGAAGAAACGAGTTGGACCAAAGTATGCCCCTGGGAACCGAAAGCGATCGAACATATCCAGAGGTGTCTCGATTCTTCTACCAGAAGAGTGGGAGATCGGTTTATAACCACCTTTCTCGGAGTGAATGACCAACGAGTCTCTGTGGAAATAGACATTCGCGAGGATCCAAGGGGCGGACCCGGTAAGGTCTTGTATTTTTATGATGTCACCGAAGTTCATTCACTCCGTGAACTCCTGATGGAGAAAGCCCAGTTTCACGATCTAGTGGGAAAATCCGAGGCAATGCAGCAGGTGTTTCAACTTGTTCGCGAGGTTTCAGCGGTCGACTGGCCGTGTCTTGTGGAGGGCGAAACGGGAACCGGCAAGGAGCTGGTGGCTCGCGCCATCCATTTCGAAGGATCGCGAAAGAAAGGGCCATTCATTCCAGTGAATTGTGCGGGGTTGACCGATTCGCTCCTGACAAGTCAGTTGTTTGGACATAAGCGCGGTGCATTTACGGGCGCCGTCAGCGATCATTCAGGGTTATTCGAGGCCGCCGATCGTGGAAGTATCTTTCTGGACGAAATTGG
>JAJDBZ010000556.1 GCA_029261095.1 Candidatus Omnitrophota bacterium
TCCACCCTCGATGAACGAATGTTGCAAGTTTCTCCCGGTTGCTTCGGTAATAACAGCGCTGTTGGCTTTGGCTATGTGTTGAATGACCGAATGATCCCCCTCAAGCTTGAGCCACCAAGCTCGTTCATCAAATCCCATATAATCCGCGTGGAGGTCAACCTCCACTGTGGCTCCCTCGGGAATGTGAACCCCTGTAATCTCTTTTATTTGTTCCATCGCACGAGACACTGAGGCGGCGGTGGATGGGCTCCCGAGATCTACGTGTAAATCAACAGGCGGTGGTTTTAGAAGGGAGTAGATGATTAGAAGCGCGGTGAAACCAAGGATTGGGATAGAGGCACAACCGGCAAGCAGGGCAAGAATAGATCTCCTTTTTCTCTTGGTAGGAGTTTCCATATTCCGACTTATATCCTCATGATGGATGAAACCTCGAAATGCTTGAGTCAAGAATTCTATTGCGTCCCTTTCTTAACCCTTTCCATTTGATCTTGAATCGTGGGCAACTATTCCTTTCCCACGTCTTCATCTATTCGTACTTTCTCACGCCGCATCCTCCATCCGCCCCTTGAGCCGCTCCTTATACTCTTCCAGGATCTCCACCACGATGGCGACCGATTCCATTCGGCTCATTCTTTCCCGGATGAACTTGTTGTTCGGCATTCCTTTCAGATAACAAGCCAGGTGTTTGCGAAACTCGACCGCGCCACGGTTGTCGCCTTTGTAGTGGGCGATTAGTCCGAGGTGTTCGATGGCGATGTCGATACGTTCTTCGAAACGGGGCTCACGGTACCCCTCTGGGTGGGCAATGTGATTGAAAATCCAGGGACGTCCTAACGCCGCGCGACCAACCATGACCGCGTCGCAACCGGTCTCGCTCCGCATCCTTTGGGCATCTTCCGGAGTTTTCACATCTCCGTTGCCAATGACTGGGATACCCACATTCTCCTTTACCATTCGGATGACATCCCAGTTGGCGTGACCTCTGAAAGCCTGTGCGCGAGTTCGTGGATGAACCGCGATGAGTTTCGCGCCGGCGCCCTCGGCAATCTGGGCGATCTCCAGGGCGTTCTTACATTCGCTGTCCCACCCAGCTCTGATTTTGACCGTGATCGGTTTAGTGGTCTTGTTGGACATCGCTTTGATGAGTGCTTCGACCGTTTCCGGTTCCTTCATCAGCGCGGAACCACCTCGCCCTTTAACAATGTTCTTGGCTGGGCACCCGAGGTTGATGTCGATCGCATCGGCTCCCTGCTCTTCGCAGAGTTGGGCGGCATCCGCCATGACATCCGGTTTGTGTCCAAGCAGTTGGGCGATGACCGGAATGGGCGCATCCAAACCTTGAATTCGTTTGTGCGCTTTGTCGCTGTCGTACATGAGCGCATCGGAACTGGTCATTTCCGCATAGACAAAGCCGCACCCCTGGCGGCGAGAGATTTCCCTGAATGCCGCGTCTGTGATCCCCGAAAGGGGTGCGAGGATGGTGCAGTTGGGTTGTTTCAACCCTTCGAAAATGTCGGTGTTCGTTGTCGTGTTTTGGTTTTCCATATTACGCTGTTTGAAAAAAGAGGTTTGGGTCCGCATCCAACGATTCTGGATCCACTTCGCCTTTTTGTATTTGCCAAAGCGCGGCCGCGGCGATCATCGCCGCGTTGTCACCGCAGTACTTTAAAGGGACGACCCCCAGCTGGAACCCGTGACGGTCGGCCAACTTTTGCGCCGCTTCACGCAAGGGTCGATTGGCCGCCACACCCCCAACCAGGGCGATTCGTTTTTCTCCCACCATGTCGGCGGCGGTCTCCAATTTCAGCAGGAGAGCCTCGACGACTGTTTTCTGAAAGGATGCGGCCCAATAGGGTTTCGAATAAATCCCCTCATCGGCGATTCCTTCCCTTTCAAGGGCGACAGCCACTGCTGTTTTCAGGCCGCTGAAACTGATATCGCACCCGGGTTTTCCCTTCATGGGGATCGGAAAAGGATAGAGGTCTCCTTCATATTCTTCGGCGGCCTTTTGCACCGAAGGTCCCCCTGGATATCCAAGGTCGAGAAGTTGAGCCACCTTGTCAAAAGCCTCTCCCGCCGCATCGTCCAAAGTCCCACCGAGATAGATGGACTCACGATTCTCATCGACTCGGACATACTCGGTGTGGCCACCCGACACCAGCAGAGCCACATAAGGAGGATCGAAAGACGGATCGCAGAGATCGAGAGAAGCCAGATGCCCTTCCAAGTGGTTGATTCCCACCCAAGGCTTGCCCCAAGCGAGCGCCAGGGCCCGGGAGAAGGAGACACCCACTAGCAGGGCCCCCACTAACCCAGGGCCTCGTGTGGTTGCGATAAGATCGATATCGTCCGGCTGGAGATCGGATTCCTTCAGCGCCTGTTGGACCAGGAGGGGCAGCCATTCCTGATGAGCGCGTGAAGCGACTTCGGGGACCACCCCACCAAATGGTTTGTGGAGGTGAACCTGAGAACTCACCAATGAGACTTCGACCTGCAATGGTGCGGTCAGAACAGCCACTGCTGTTTCATCGCAGGAGGTTTCGATCGCGAGTATCCGCATCGGTTCTCTCTCGAACGTTTCTTGACCAAGCGACCGAGTATCTCGGAGACGCTATTGGTCTGCGTCCGCTGTCTCCACAACAGCCAATGGCGAATTCTCGTCGAGCTTGATCCTCAGCAACTGCATCGCTAAGAAGAGCTGTTTGTCATAGAGGCCCTTGGTGCTGGTTTCATCCGCTGAGTTGCCCAAGAGTTCCGACACGGTGATGTCGGTTTGCTTCTTTTCTTCTTCCAGTTGTCCCTTCACCATCCCAGGTTTCAGGTCGCCTATCTTGTCCGCAAGCTTCAGTTGGAACCATTCTTCTGGCGACATGTCGGAAGATGCATCGGGTTCAATCCCATGGTTATGGATCTTCTGTCTTTCCGGAGTGAAATAGTAGGCGGTGGTCAATTTCAAACCTGACCCGTCCTCCAGTTTGAGAACGGTTTGAACAGAGCCTTTTCCGTAAGTGTTGACACCAGGCGCGGGACCGACGATCAGCCCGCGGCCAAGGTCTTGTATACAACCCGCTACAATTTCAGAAGCGCTGGCTGAATGTTGATTGACCAACACGACCATTGGAACATCTGTAAGCGGGGGACGTCGCGATTTGTAGCTTTCCGATTCTTGTTGGTTCCTTGATTCAACAGTAACCACGATTTCTCCCTGGTCGACAAACATCTCGCAGATGTCGATGGCGACAGGGAGAAGGCCACCCGTGTTGTCGCGAAGGTCGAAAACCAGTGCTTTCATTCCTTCACCTTTCAAGTGGCTGATGGCATCGCGGACAGCCTCGTGTGCGTGGCTGGTAAAATCTTTCAACCAGATATATCCGATGTCATCGGCCACCATGCGGATATCATCGGGTTCGATGGGGGGAACTGAGATCTTGTCGCGTTCGATCTCGAACTCGATGATGACAGGATCTCCGGTGAGTGGTTTGCGGGCGATTTGAACGGTTACAAAGGTTCCGGGTGTTCCCTTAAGTTGGTCGACCGCCGCTTCGAGCGACATACCGCGGGTAGATTCTTCTGCGATTTTGACGATTTTATCATCGGGTTGGAGTCCCACATACTCTTTGCTGTCCTCCACAATTTCCCCGTCGACTGTTTCTTTTCCCTTGCACCTTGTCGCGGGGGTCCCTGTAATCGGTTCGACTACGGTTAACCATCCCGGTAACCAGCGGGCGTTGTTTCCAGCCACATTGATTCGGATGCCCAACCCGCCAAATTCGCCTTGAGTCTGTTCGGTGAATTTTTTGTACTCGGCTGGGGGGAAGAACTGGCTGTAGGGATCTAATGTCTGGAGCATTCCATAGATCGCACCTTGCATCAGGTTCGCGGGACTGGCCTCTTCCACGTCTACATAATTTTTTAGGACTTCGTCGTACACGCTGACCAGGGAGCGCATTTCCTCATTGGAGCTCCTGATATGGTCGATAGCATAGACCGTCCTCTCAAACCCCTGTTTGAGGCTGAGGCTGCTGACAAACAGCAAGGCGCCGATCAGAAAGTATCTAAAAAACGATTTCATGGATTCCTCCGTGGTGACAGTTCCCATATGAATATGGGATGGGCAGTGTCGAATGGGGTTTCAGTTTTTCATCATAATCCCGGTATCCGGGTTTTGTCTAGCGAAGGAAGGATTGAGTCACTTCGCTTTGCCGGAACCCCTTGCAGGTTCTTTCTTGTTCCCAGCCGTCTAAAGTCTGTTTACAATAGGTGTTTGGAAGGTCGGTCTACTTCAATAGTCTATCATGGTAAAGGAATCATAGTATGGAACGAAAATCTCTCGGACCTTCCGGTTCGAACCCTGTCGCGGAGGATCAGTTTCGGAAGGGTTTTGAGCTTTCCAAATCGGGAAACATCGAAGAGGGCATCCTCGCGGTCGAGGCCGCGATCGCTGTATCGCCGGATGAGGGCCGTTACCACGACCTGATGGGAACTCTTTATGCAAAGAAAGGCCTTTATGAAATGGCGGTCGCGGAGTGGAAACGCTCGATTGAGTGCGATCCTGACCATGCTGAAATCTTCCGCCGAATCGAGAACGCTGAGAAATTGAAGGCGCAAATACCCCCTCGGAGCGATCGGCTGGTGTGGATTGCCATGGGGGTTGTCTCTCTTTTGTTCGTTCTTTCACTAGCCTGGGGGGTTTTTCAGTTCCGAAACCAAGGGGCAATCAAAACCCGCTTGGCCGAGAAGGAAGCAGAGTTGTCGAGCGTGGAAGAGAACTATGTCACGAAGGCCGACCACCAGAAGATTGTTGATATGAGTGAGGAGTTGTCGAGCCAGGTCAACTCCCTTGAAAACGAGGTTACGTCCAGGAATGAAGAGATCGCGGGGTTGAAAGATGAATCCAAGTTCGTCCCCCAAGAACGACTCCAGGAGGAGACAGAGCGTCGTTACCAAGCAGAGGGTGATCTGAAGTTGGCGAGGGAAGATATCAACAAACTCAAGGTGCAGCTTCAGGCTGTGGGAGATGCGACGGGAGCCGAGGCCCTGACCGAAAGAATAGAAATGAAGGACGAAGAGTTGAGCGAACTCAGCAGCAACTACAAGAACCTCAATGATGATCGTCTCAGATTGGAACACGAGCTGGAAACCGCTCGGACCAAGGTAGTCGGCCTGGAAGCGCAAGTGGATGACTTGCAGGCGCAGTTTGCGATGAGCGGGACAAGCACCCTCCAGATCGCGTCGGTTTCTGGCGAAACCTTTCTCGGTCCGATACTTGAGAGCACATTGAAAGCGGTAGTAGAACTTCATAGCGGTAACCGCGATGGAGCTTTGGCGTCATTGAGAGGGCTCGAAGAGAAGCACCCCAACGCGCCTGGGTTGAAAGAGGCTATCCAGGTTCTGACCCCCGAAGAGGAAGAGGTCACCGTGGATCCAACGGCTACCTTGGAGCCGACTCAAGCACCGACCAAGGCCCCAACACCGCGGCCCACTGCGACAAAACGTCCTACAGCCAGGCCGATTTCAACCCCGGTCCCCACTCGGTCCGGTCCGATTACGCCAGCTAAACCTCGGCCGGTTGGTGGGTCCTCACGGAGTGTCGCCGAAAGCCCAAGGCCCCAACCACAACAGGAACCGGTGAAAGCTCCTCCAAGGGTCAACCAAACCGAGCGGCTCCAGAAACAGAAGGCTGGTTTCACTCAACAGGCCTATCAAGCCTATCAGAACCGGGATTTCGCTCGCGCAAAACAGCTTGTGGATCGTGCTTATCGAATTGACCCGAAAGACCCGGCAGTGAATCAACTCAGGGGCGCTATCGGTAGAGCGATGGGTCAGTAGAAACCTCTAGAGCGACCGATATGGAACAAGACCGGCTCCAGAAAACACTTGAAGCAGTTCGCGATAGGAACCTTCCTGTCGACGAGGCTTTGGATTTGCTCAAAAGGCTCCCCTTTGAAGATCTCGATTTCGCCCGGATAGATCACCACCGCTCCCTTCGGACTGGATTCCCGGAGGTCGTGTTTGCTGGTGGGAAAACTATTGAGCAAACAGTGATAATCTTTGGCAAGTTGGCAGAACGTGGCGACCGAGTCCTCGCGACCCGGGTTGTATCGGAATGCGCAGACGCAATCTTGCAAGAACAATCCGAGGCTGAATACTTTCCACTAAGTCGGTGTGTCGTGCTCAATCGAAAGAAGGATGAACCCCGCACCGGCAACATTCTGGTGGTCTGCGCGGGGACCTCGGATCTCTCTGTGGCCGAGGAGGCCGCAGTCACGGCGGATCTCATGGGTGGCGATGTTCATCGAATCAACGATGCAGGAGTTGCGGGAATCCACCGTTTGCTCGCTGAGGGAGATACCTTGGCGGATGCACGAGTCATCGTGGTCGTCGCGGGAATGGAAGGGGCTCTTCCCAGTGTGGTCGGCGGCCTCGTCTCGGTCCCGGTCATCGCAGTCCCAACAAGTGTGGGGTATGGGGCAAGTTTTGGTGGCGTTGCCGCGCTCCTTGGGATGTTGAACACCTGCGCTTCTGGGGTCTCGGTGGTCAACATCGACAACGGTTTCGGGGCGGGTTATCAAGCGGCGCTCATTAATCGATTGCCGGAACTTTTGTCTTGAATTGAAGATCGAATGTGAAGTCAGTGCTGAGAATTTATTGAAAACTCCAACTCATATTCCCGCTTTTCTCCCGGTTCCAAAGTAACCAGCCTTCCCGCCTTCCGTTCCTCGGCACGGCCCCCGACTCGTGCATTGCCCGGCTCCAATCCACAGACATATTCACGCTGACCCATCATCTTCCATTGAGTGAAATGAGGGAGCTGGTCATGACGATATTTGAGTTGAAAGGCGAGTCC
>JAJDBZ010000557.1 GCA_029261095.1 Candidatus Omnitrophota bacterium
CCACCGCGGTCCAGATTGGCGATCCGATTACACAGCGCAAGCTCATGGATTTTC
The DNA here is from genome assembly GCA_029261095.1 of Candidatus Omnitrophota bacterium. Classification (GTDB taxonomy): domain Bacteria; phylum Hinthialibacterota; class Hinthialibacteria; order OLB16; family OLB16; genus JACKFH01. The sequence continues at coordinate 55 of JAJDBZ010000557.1, forward strand.
TCCTCGAAGCCCGTGACAAGGTTCTCTACCGATCTCTGACCGACAATGGAGCGGGTGGACTTTCGTCTTCGGTTGGGGAGATGGCGACACTTTCAGGAGGAGCCGAGATTCATCTCGATCGGGCTCCCCTAAAGTATGAAGGTCTGGCACCTTGGGAAATTTTCCTTTCCGAGGCCCAGGAACGAATGACCGTGGTGGTTCCTCCTGAGAAAATCGATGCCTTCTTGGCCCTCGCGAAAGAGAGATCCTCCGAAGCCACCGACCTCGGCGAATTCACTGACTCCGGCGCATTGCGAGTCCATTATGATGGACACTTGATTGGGGATATCGACCTAGAATTCCTACACGAGGGTTGGCCGGTAATGGAACTCCCCGCTGTTTGGGAACCACCGAATTCATCCGCTCCGGAGATCCCCACGGGAGATCATTTGGGAAACCGGATCAAATCCGTACTTGCCCGCCTGAACGTTTGTTCGAAGGAACCTTTTGTCCGGATGTATGACCATGAGGTGCAGGGCGGTTCTATTGTCAAACCGTTCCAAGGTGTGGATTTGGACGGTCCGGGGGATGCGGCCATCGTTCGCCCGCTTCTCGACAGCCCCGCTGGGGTGGCGGTCGCCTGTGGCATTGTGCCGAGATACAGCGATCTCGATGCCAAAGCGATGGCGGAAAATGCGGTCGACGAGGCTCTGAGAAACTTACTGGCTGTGGGAGCGCCGTTGGATGAGGTGGCGGCGCTCGACAATTTCTGTTGGCCTGACCCTGTTCCCTCTGTGAACAACCCCGACGCTGAATACAAAATGGCTCAGCTGGTCCGCGCTTGTGAGGGATTACAACGTCTCTGTCTCGCATATGAGATGCCCCTTGTGTCCGGCAAAGATTCCATGAAGAACGATTCGCGTATCGGCAACGAAAAGATCAGTATCCCACCGACTCTCCTTGTGACTGCTGTAGCGGTGATGCCCGATATTTCGAAGGCGGTGACAATGGATTTCAAAGAGCCTGGGGATATTATTTATGTCCTCGGCGCTACACGTCCCGAACTTGGTTGTAGCGAATATCTTGCAGAGTTCGATCAGATTGGAGACCGAGTTCCCACTGTCCGACCGGAAGAAGCATGGCCTCTTTACCAAGCCCTCGCGAAAGCGACCGAAATGCGTTGGGTGCGTTCCTGCCATGATCTTTCCGATGGAGGACTTGCGGTCTCTATCGCAGAATCCGCCTTTGCTGGCGGGTTGGGAGCGGAGATCGACCTCTCTTTGGTCCCACTCGGAGAGTCTATCGACCGTGACGATTTCATCCTTTTCTCAGAAAGCGCCTCGCGTTTCGTCGTGTCGATCTCCCCAAAAGATCAGACAGAGTTTGAACTTCTCTTTGAAGGATTGGCCGCGACGGCGGTTGGACGTGTGAGTCAAAGCAAGGTCTTGCAGGTCAAAGGGTTGTCTGGAGAGGGGATCGTTGAGGAGAAAATCGGTGAGCTCAAAGAAGCTTGGCAATCTCCGTTTAAAAACTATTAGTGTCGTTTGTACCCGGCGAATGTGATTTTTTCTCCGCAAAAACAAAAAGGAGGATTCCTTTGAAAACCTCAAGAATCCTGCGGCACACCATTCTTTCACTTCTCTCGGTGGGACTATTGCTCGCGGCACAGGCAGTCGAGGTAAAGCCAGATGTGGCCGCCGAGGAAGCCGATTCACCCCATGAAAACTTCATTCCTCCGAATGTCAGGAGCCCGGTCGAAGAACCGTTTCCTGGAGTCTATGCTTCTCGCGCTTCCGAAACTGTCTATTTGATTCAGTGCGGCGATCGTTGCGTGTTGGTGGATACGGGATACCTCCACAATACCGACGCGCATTTGGGAAACTTTGAAGCGGCCGGTGTGGACCTCGAGTCGATTGCCGTGGTCTTCGCCACCCACCCTCATGTCGACCATGTCGCTGGGCTGGCGCATGTAAGAGATCGTCTCGGTTGTCCGGTTGTAGCACACAAGAATGCAGCCCACATCATTGAACGAGGCGACCGTGTACTCACTGCCGCGCACATGCCTTTCTTGGGTTGGGATTATCCGTTTCCACCCTGTAAAGTTGATGAAACAATTGCCGATGGCGATACGCTGGAGGTCGGAGATATTACCTTCACCGCAATTCATACCCCCGGTCACACGCCGGGGTGTGTAGGGTATCTATGGGATGGGAAACTCATCAGCGGAGATGTCCTATTCGCCGATGGCAAGATCGGTTGGATGGACGCGCATTGGGGATCCAACTATCTCGATATCATCGACACCATGGCTCGCATCGAAGGAATTTCGCCAACTCACCTGTTGCCGACGCATGGGGTTCCTTTCCCATTTGACCCCTCAATCAGCGAAAAGGCGCGCGAGACTTCCAAGCATATTTTGGACGAGAAACTCGCGGGAGTTCTTGCGCATACCAAGCGGGCAAACCTCAGAGACCCCGATGAATCCCCACGGCAACTGAAATTCTAATTCATTCATCGATTCTACCATGGGGAGTGCAAGAAGGTGTAATGTGATCGATGTTCTGTTCCCGATCATAAACTGCTAGATTTTGTTCGAACCTCGTATAACCCCAACCATTCATCTTGGTTTTGATTCGGGGACTAAAGTAATGAATGAAAATCCGAGAGGTAGTACAATAATGAATCGCGTCATTCTCCTCATATTGCTGATTACCCTTCTTAATAATAGTGGAACATCCGAGGTGGAGCGTCGCGAAGAAGGAAACCTTGTGATCGAAGGAATCCCAGAAATTCCCGAAGAAGTGATCGATCGGATGTATCGCTACCGGAATGTTAGGACAGCGATCGTCGAGGATTGGGCATCGGATGGAGAGGGAATGCTCATCTCCACCCGTTTCGGAGAAACATACCAACTTCATTGGGTCGACCACCCAGGCGGGGCGCGTCGCCAACTCACCTTTTTCCCCGAGCCGGTAAGAGGAGCTTCCATTTGCCCAGAGCCGAATAAGAAATCCTTTCTTTATTCGATGGACGAGGGAGGTGGCGAGTTCTACCAGATTCACGAATACGATCTCGAGGACGGAAAATACCGCTTACTGACAGATGGCGAATCCAGGAATGGCGGTGCAACTTGGTCAAATGGTGGAGACCGTTTCGCATTCTACAGCACCAAACGTAACGGCCAGGATTGGGATCTCTATGTCTTGGACCCCAGAGCCACTGACCCTCCAGAGTTGGTTCTCAAAGAGGGGGGGGCATGGGTGGTCGGAGATTGGGCGCCCGGAGATGATCGACTCTTGGTCGTAAAGTACATCTCGGCTAACGAATCCCTTCCCCATATCCTAGATTTGAAAACGAGCGAATTGACAGAGATTAACCCCACAGACACGAAGGTGGCTTATGGGGGGGGCGTTTGGGGGAAGGACGGAAAAGGGATTTATTTTACCTCCGATGAGAATACGGAATTCCAACATCTTCGATACTGGAATTTGGACAAGGAAGAGTTCAAGGTTCTAACAAACGACATTCCCTGGGATATCGAATCGGTCGAACTATCCGATGATGGAAAAACATTGGCGTTCACCGCCAATGAGGATGGAATTGGGGTGCTCTACCTTCTGGACACCCAGTCGGGGAAAAGACACAAGGTCCCAAATCTCCCGATAGGTCAGGTCTATGGTCTGACTTTCCATCCCGATGGGAAGCGGCTTGCTTTGGTTCTCAACACACCCCAAACACCAGGAGACATTTATGTGCTGAATATGGAAGACGACTCCCTCGTTCGATGGACTTTCAGCGAGGTGGGCGGCCTCCCCACCGAGGAGTTCGTGAATCCTCAACTCATTCACTACCCGACCTTCGACTCCGTCGACGGAGAACCGAGAGAGATACCCGCGTTTCTCTTCAAACCGGACAACGGCGAAAAAAAGCACCCGGTAGTGGTTTACATTCACGGTGGACCTGAAAGCCAGTTTATTCCTTACTTCTCCTCGACGTTTCAATATTTCCTCCGTGAACTGGGGGTTGCTGTGGTCGCCCCGAACGTCCGAGGCTCGGCGGGGTACGGTAAATCGTATCTGAAACTCGACAATGGTTTTAAGCGCGAGGACTCGGTCAAGGATATCGGGGCTCTTCTTGATTGGATCGAGTCGCAACCCGATTTAGATTCCGAGCGTGTCGCCGTGATGGGAGGATCTTACGGTGGATACATGGTATTGGCTTCGCTTGTCCACTATTCCGACCGCATTAAAGCGGGTATCGATTCGGTCGGTATCAGCAACTTTGTCACATTCCTCGAAAACACCAAAGACTACCGTCGAGATTTACGCCGCGTGGAGTACGGCGACGAACGTGACCCGGAGATGCGAAAATTCTTGGAAACCATTTCCCCAACCAACAATGCGGAAAAAATTCGAAGCGCTTTGTTTATCGCCCAAGGGTTGAACGACCCACGAGTACCCGCGAGTGAGGCCGAGCAAATGATCGAGGCGATCCGTGGGAACGAGGGGGTCGCCTGGTATCTCCTCGCTAAAGACGAGGGACACGGATTCTCAAAAAAATCGAACGCGGATTATTATTACAATGCGGTCGCACTGTTTTTGGAACGACATCTGCTGGATTGAGATTCACTACCATGACTCAGCAACTCTTGCTCTTCCTGGTCGACGCTCTCTCCTTCGAATACCTCAAATGGATGCCGCACCTTCAGGGACTTGCCGACCATGGTGGGAAAGCCTATTCGGTCAAACCGGCGGCGGGATTTCGAGGAGTCGAACCCGCCCTAAATGGCGAATGGACGCTCCCCGAGGAAGTCCCATTTCGATTTCGACGAAAGAGCGACGAACCCACACGCTTTCCTCCTATGCTCGGGTTCGGAGACATGTTCTTCCCATCCAGTTTCAACCGGATCTACCGTCTCTTCCTCTCTCGTCTATTCAAAACATCCTACCCTCACCTCATCCCACGCTCCTTACTCAGAGAACTGGAGGTGTCATCGGGAACCAGCCGCATCCCTTTGGCAATTGAGCAGTGGGAGGAGCAAGGGAAGAATGTCTGGTGGTTCACTCGCGATTCCGATTGGGAGGGGAAGAAATCTCTTACAGCTCGAGTTTATAGAAAAGTCTATCGTCCGCTTATGTTAGAGGAGGCGCTCGATGCATTGAGCGAAGGAAACGAGGTTGTCTACCTCGAGTTCTCCACCCTTCTCGACGATGTCGGGCACCGGTATGGCCCTCACTCAAACGAGATGGAACATACCTGCCGCGAGTTTGATCGAGAACTCTTTGAATGGCTGGCAAAGGCGCGGGTTCGCGCGAGTGGAGAGATATCCGTGGGGATCATCAGCGACCACGGGATGAGTGAGGTAACCGGTTTTGTGGATCTTGAGCGCATCCTTGAACTCAAGGATATGGTTAACGGTCGCGACTACTTGGGAATATGGAATTCCAATTTCGCCCAGGTATGGCCAATGGATTCAAGCATCGGAAAGTTTCAAGAATCCGTTTCGGCAGTTCCGCAGATCGCTCTCTTATCCGAGGACGAACGGGAAAGATGGTTTGGTCAGGACCGTACCTATGGCGAAAGAATTCTGGCTGCGGAAGAAGGGATGGTTATTCATCCGAATCACTTTCAGGGAAACAAGAGGGTGAAGGGAATGCACGGTTACCTCAATGCCGAGAGTTCTGAATCGAGAGCCTTAGCGGTATTCTCCGGTCCCGTATTCGATGTATTGGAGGAAGAACTTATTGAGATGCCAGAATTACATCGGTTGCTGACTACTAGGTGATTCGGTCCTTGGAGGTTTCCTCAAGGTTTTTGAGTGACTCTTTAACATCGGTATAAATGGGCAGGATTTCATCGAGCGTGGTCATTTCGACCGCTTTCTTCGCAACAGGGGAAAGACCGCAGATGGCAAAGGGGACGCGAGTTTCCTTTGATTTCTTTAGCGCAGAAACCAACATCGCTAAACCAGTGGATGCGATGTAGTTCACCCCTTCCAAGTTCAAGATGACTCGTTTGGGGAATTTTTTGAACAGGACGGTTAGGTTGTCGCTCAATTCCATCGCGTTAGCGACATCGAGCTCGCCGTCGATCTGAACAATCGTGGCATTGCTTTTTTCCAAAACTTCTAGTTCCATGCGTTGATTAGACCACTTACTCTTTCTTTAGAAGTATTATCCGTCTGGGTTCAGGCGGAATACAACCCGGTCGGCTCGAAATTAGAGACCCAACCGACCTTTGAGAAAGGCAACAGCACCTTCCAAGGGGATTTCTTCGCGTTCCCCTGTAAGGCGAAAGGTCGCTTCACACACCCCTTTTTCCAGGGATTTTTTTCCGATTGACATCTGCCAGGGAACTCCCATTAGGTCCGCATCTTTGAACTTACCACCCGGCCGTTCGTCCCGATCGTCATAAAGCACTTCCAATCCTGCCCCTGCCAATTCCTCCGAGAGCTGATCGCAGGCTTCGACAATCTCCTGCATGTGTGTTCCCAAGGACAAGAGGTGGACCTGGAACGGGGCCACACTCTCCGGCCAAACAATTCCTTTGTCGTCATGATGCTGTTCGATCACCGCGGCGACAGTCCGAGTCACCCCGATACCGTAGCACCCCATGATCATGGGCTTCGAGGACCCATCCTCATCCTGAAATGTCGCGTCCATCTTCTCGCTGTATTTGGTTCCAAGCTGGAAGACCTGACCGACTTCGATTCCGCGAACCACTTCGATCGACTTTGAAACATCCTCGGGACACGGATCGCCAGGGACAGCCCAACGTAAGTCCGCAACACGCTCGAGCTGGAAATCGCGTCCGGCCACTACATGGAGGAGATGTTTTCCTGATTGGTTCGCGCCAGTGGTCATCTCTGTCATGGCCATGACTTCGGGATCGACCCAGACTTCGATTTCCTTCTTTAATCCTGATGGACCTGCATAACCTACCTCACAACCGGTGATTTCTTTGACGACACCGGGTTCGGCGAGTTCCGCCAAGCAACCCATTTCACGCCCGACTTTGATGGGGTTGGCGTCTCGATCGCCGCGCACGAGCACTGCGACCACCTTTTCTCCGCCCTGGAAGAGGAGGGTTTTGACCAACTCCTCAGGTTTCTTTTTTAGGAACCGGGTCACATCTTCAATGGTCGTCTTATTAGGTGTGTCGACAACTTCGGTGGGAGGACTTTCCGGGTTCGGTTCGACAGCGGTTACGGGTGGTACCGCGCAGATCTCCAGGTTGACCGCGAAGTTGGCTTCCTTGCAGACCGCGATCTCCGCTTCACCGGATTCGGCGAGAGCCATAAACTCGTGCGAATGGCTCCCTCCCATGACCCCCGTGTCTGCAGCGACTGGGTAACAATCGAGACCGCAACGTTTGAAGATACGATCATAGGCTTGGTACATCTCCTGGTAAGACTCCCCACAACCCGCTTCGTCCTTATCGAACGAGTAGGCATCCTTCATGATGAACTCTCGGGAGCGCATCACACCGAATCTGGGACGCACTTCATCGCGGAATTTGGTCTGGATCTGATAAAGGTTTTTTGGGAGATCCCGGTATGAGGAGAGCGCGCCCGCAACGAGGTGTGTAATGATTTCCTCGTGTGTGGGGCCGAGGACGAAATCGCGTTCGTGACGGTCCTGGAGTCGCATCAGTTCCGGCCCCATGTCATCCCAACGTCCGGTCTGCTTCCAAAGAGTGTCTGGTTGGAGGGTCGGCATGAGGACTTCGCATGCTCCCGAGCCGTTCATCTCCTCCCGGATGATTCGTGACACTTTTTGAATGACTCGAAGCCCGAGCGGCAAGTGAGAGTACAGCCCCGCAGAGAGCATCCGGATCAGACCCGCTCGCAGCATCAAAATGTGAGAAGGGATTTCGGCTTCTTTCGGGACTTCCCGCATGGTCGGGAAGAACCCTCGCGACATCCGCACTAATTCTTTCAAGTAAATAACCCCGCAATCCAAGAGAACAGCCCGATCCGAGCGAAATCGTTAATGAACACGAATAAGAACAGAGGGAGAAGGAATGCCAATCCGATATACTGGAGGACTTCTCTTTGTTTGATCGAAAAGGTCCTTCGACTGATCCCTTCCACTAAGGAGACCACCAAGTGGCCACCATCCAGGATTGGAATCGGGAGGAGATTCAGAATTGCTAGGTTAACTTGAAGGAAACCGCAGAACCAAAAGAGCCTTCGGAGTCCTTCCCGTCCGATCTGAGCGGACATCTGAACGATCGCCACGGGGCCGCCAATCAAGCGGTGATTGACTGAGCCATCGAAAAGACCTTTAAGGATACCAAAAGTTTCGACCACAGCATGTGTGACTCCATCAACTCCCGCTTCCAGACTTCCCACCAATCCCTCTGAAAAGGTGGGTTGTTCGAAAGTGATTCCAAGCCGCGCCAACGGTACCTCTTTGGCGGTACGCTTCCCGATCGTGCTTGGGAATGGGGTCATCAGAACTTCAGGGGTAATGGTTTTGGTGATGGCTTCTTCGGATCCCGGGTTTTTCCAGGTTATTTCCACCGGCACCGCTTCCGGAGGGGTATCCGGTTTATTCGGATCGTACTTGTAAGAGAAGGTAATCACTCTTTGGAGATCATCGCGGTTAGAGATCAGTTCGCCATCGATCGCAAGGATCTTGGCTCCAGGTTGAATTCCCGCTTCCCGAGCGGGAAGGCCACGCACAACGGATGCCACAACAGGGGGAACCAGCGGTGAAATACCCAACCCCGCCGAACCAATCCCGAGCTGGGCGATCGTATTGCCTGTGGCATCGGTCACAATAGCGGGGGTAATGGAGGCGGAGTGGATTTCTCCGGCCCTTTCCCATGCGAGTGTTACAGTTTTCGCGACTGGTTCGCCTTGTTTCTCATCCCAAAGTTTCCGGACGAAATGTGTGAACTCTGTCCAGGTCTCGGGGCTATACCCATCGATCGAAATAATCTTGTCGAAATCGCGTATTCCCAAATCGAAAGCCGGTCCAACAAGATCGACGCCGTTGACCACAAACACACGGTCGATCGCCTCCTCGCTAATGGGGAAATCCACTGTCTCCTCGGCCTTTCCGCGTTGGACCGTGACCGTGAGGGAATCTTCCTTCCGCTCACTCGACTCGGCTAGGGTTTCTTCGAAGTCGTCCCAAACCTTGATCTCTTTTCCATTCGCGGATACGAGGACATCTCCCGCCTCAAATCCCGCATGGTCTCCAATCGCGCCGGGCGCGACTGTGCCGATTACGTTGTAGTCGTATTCGGTACCGTAGACAAAAGCGATGCCGAAGAATATCAGGAATGCACCCAGGATGTTGAAGGCGGGTCCGGCGACGACAATCGGAATTCGCTTCCAGGGTGAGATTGAGTAGAATTCATCTTCGGCTCCGGTCGTTTCCGAGGGGTTTTCGCCCGCCATTTTCACATACCCGCCCATGGGGATCCATGCGATGATGTATTCGACACCTTTATGGTGAAAACGTAGGATCGGGTGGCCGAATCCGATCGAGAATTTTTCTACCTTGACACCGGACCAGATGGCCAGAAAGAAATGGCCGGCCTCGTGAATGAGGACCGCGACGCCAAGGACAAGAACAAAGCTGAGGCCGTCCAAGAGGACGCTCACAATAGAATCGAGTGACATTATTTCTCCAAGAAAGTCTTTTTAGGCAACCTATTGATTATGGAGAGGGGTCTTAAAGGTGTCAACGGAACCCCTCCGGTTTAGGTATCTCCGAACACTTTTCGGGGGCAACATCGGTGATGTTTGCGCCAAAAGGGGAAACCGTCCATGGAACATCCACGGTTTTTTCCAGTCCGTTGCAGCCACAATCGGATCTCATACATCACAATACCAAAAGAAAACGGGTCGGAATGAGATATTCCGACCCGTCATTCTGGTTTTGTATGCTCACCTCAATTACATGCTTGCACCGGCGGGGAGTCTTCCGACCAGGATCTGTCCATCGATTTCGATCCCATCGGGTCCGGCATTCTTCCAATCTCTATAATTCTGTTTGAGTCCTAGGCATCGATCATTTAACTCGGTCAAGCCCACCCAACGAGCGTCTCCGCCCCAGAGCCAAAGATCGCCACTACTCTTGGTTCCATTTGTGGGACTATAGGACTGAACGGCACCACACGGGGCCGAACCTTGACCATTTGCGGGACACGCAACACAACCATGGGGGGTCGATTCAACACCCGGAGCATCCGGCCCGGCACTGACTAGAGTCCACTGAAGAAGGAGACCTCCTCCGTGTGGGTGAGTCAGTAATTGGCCGGGGAAATTGTCGACACCGAGAAGGTTATAACTGAACGGACCGGTTTCCAGCTCTTGGCCGGAATCGAGATCAATCTTTCTCGGGAACGGATCGTCCGGTAACCCGGTGATGTATTCAACCGGGGAGGTTAACCAAGTTAACCCAACCTGGTTCTTCTGGATTCCAGGCCTCCTGTAATAAGGCACCGATCGCCCGGGGTAGACCTTCCAGTCCAACTGATAAGATTCCATCGCGATCCCCAAAGTTCGCATCTCGCCTTTAGCTTTGGTGACCCTGGCGCGAATTTGTGCTTCAAGGAAATTGGGCAAAGCGATCGCGATCAAGATCAGGATGATGGCGATGACGATGAGTAATTCGATCAGGGTAAACCCCGTTTGAGACTTAAAATATTTATGCCTTACAGACATCCTTTCAATCCTCCTTCTCCAGGAACGACGGAGGGGGTTTGATTCACATGATAAGAAAGACATGAAATCCAACCGCCGGTCATTGGCAGAAATCTATGAAGCCTATACAGACCGCATTCCGAGATTCTACCTCTTAAAGTCTCTTGAGAGCAACTAAAAAATCAAAATATCATACTATTATATTTTTTGTATGAGCGGAGCGTGAGACTTCTATCTGTGGAGGGCCTCACCTCTAAACCCCCCACCGAAGATTCTGCCAAATGGAATTTAGCAGACTAGGGTTCCTCAACCAGGACGGCTCCGAGGAGGATTCCCACCTCTCGAAAATCCTGGACTTCTTCAAAGTCTCCGTGCCGCCATTTCTGAGGTACCAATTCGATTTCGGTCGGCTCACCAGGCGAGCACAAATCAGCCAGGTCGAGGCCAATGTTTTGCCACCCATAGCCATCGGGTAGCGGTTTCAACTCAAGTTCCCATTCGCGACCGCCGCATGAAACACGCAGGTACTGCGAGGGGCGATGCTGGCAGAGAGCCGAACCAAGGACGAGAGTCAGGTGGCTACCGCTGGGGAGACCGGGTAAGCGGAGTGTGCAACGGGCAAAACTTTCGCGATAGGGAAGTCCATACCATTCAGGGCTACGGCCATACCATCCCTCGCCCAGGATCGGAGCCTCGTTCTGACCGACAATCCACGCTCTCATAACCGGTGTGTTATCCTCCTAGCAGTCGTTTCCAGAAAGGATTCTTCCTCTCAGCACCCCTATTCGGTGGAATCTGATCGCGGAGCAGCTGGATGTGTTCCTCAAATCGCGAATCGATCGGCTGTCCCTCGGAATCGATTGGGGAAGACAGCGCGATGGCCTCGATAAGTGGGAGAGACCTTTTCCATTCGTCCAATGTCAACAATCCTTCCGGTGGTTTCTCGATCCCCTCTGGGAGCTCCCCTTCCTTGGATCCAACAAAGACAAATCGATACCCGGGTTCATCTACCGAGACCCGATAGTCGAACTTCCATCCACATGTTTCGTACCATCGATCGATCTCTTTCTCGAGCTCGGGTTGGAACATCCCCGCTTCGAGTTGTTGATCGAGGCGCATGAAGGTCCACCATCTTCTCAACGGGAATGACATCCAAGAAACCGATTCAGCAAATCCTTCTGAAAGAGTGTTTAAGACTAGATCTTTTTCAGGAAGACCGTTTGCCTCGTGTTCCGACAACCACTCCATCTCTTTTCCTCCAAAAAGTTGCCGGTGTGAGGCGCACAGGTCATGCTCGACTTCGGCGGTGAGATCGGAATGGACCGGGCCCACCCAAATCAGGTGCTTTCCAGCCACACGGACCATTTCAAGAAGCGATTTTTCTCGGATTTGGGCGGGAACATGTTCGAGAGAATCGATCTGCACGACCACATCATAGGACCGCGTGGGAAGGGGAATCGACTCCATCGACGCGCGGATGTGGTGTTCTCCGTCCCCGTTGGGGTCGAGAGTAAAGACTCTGTTGGAATTCAGGTATTGTACGAGTCGTCCAGTTCCCCCTCCGATATCAAGTACGGTGCTCTCTTCATCGACACCTAGGCGCGCGCAAATCTCCGCTACCAGTTTATAGCGATGAGCGCCGTCGATATCGAGAGTAGCCATAGGGTCGGATCGGTTAAAAAGGGGCGCCTTTCAGGGCGTCCCCGATTCATATTAACAGGGAAGGTTAGGCCGCAGACATGGCCTTGAAGCGTTCGTGAAGGATCTCGATCAAGTAATGAAAAACAATCCCATGAACGGCTTCCACCGCGCCCATGTTGAAGGACTCCACACGTAGTTCCTGGTCCGACAACGGACCGAGTTTACCCCCATCGTATCCGGTAATGGCGAATGTCTTGATGCCATTCTCTTTAGCCCATTCCCCAGCGCGGAGGACATTTGGACTATTCCCGGAACCGGAAATGGATATCAGGAGATCGCCTGGCTCGGCATAAGTCCGCAGTTGCTCGAGGAAGACGCGGTCATAACTGGTATCGTTCGCCCAAGCCAGGATGGCGGGTGTGTTGTCGGTCAGACTGGCCACTTTTAGACGCTTCTGGTTCTCGAAATCGTGAAGGGTTCCCTTCATGAGATCCTCGCAGAGATGAGAGGCATTCGCTCCGCTTCCTCCGTTGCCGATAATAAAAACCTGTTTGCCCTCTTCGTAGGCGTCAACGATGGCTTGAACAAGGGCCTCCACTATTTGGTCATCGATTTTCTTGGAGAGGTCATCTACCAGCTCCACGTACTCTTTGTAATTCATGCGTCATCCTTTCAAAATTGGCACATGCCAAAAGATGTTTCTCTCAATCCGCTTGTTGCTGAAAAGTGTCTCAGGGATAGCCATTGACGATTTCGTTAGCGGTGTCCGTAAGGGGACAAAAGAATTCTAACCCATCCGATGGGAATTGCGTATGATGGGCGGATGTCGCTGGAAGTCAACAGCCCTAACTGACTGAAAATGAAAGAGTTGAGAAACTAAATCCACGTCCAGATCGAAATGTTATAGGCCTTGGCCCAATGTCTGCGATATTATCCGCCCACAGCTCGATCTTTCGCGGGCGAACGCGACCAGGAGGTCCAGATGTCACTGGCGAACCGATTTTTCCAATTTCGAATGAGAACTACCTTGACGGTCGGGTTGCTCCTGACACTCCTTTCCCCCGCCGCGAATGCGGATGGGTCCTTGTTCAGCGCGGACATCGATCGGATGATCCAGTCTGTCTGGCAATCGAAAGAGATCGAACCTGTCGGCGTCGCATCCGATTCCGAGTTCCTCAGAAGAGTCAGTTTCGATTTGATCGGGCTTCCGCCATCTTACCAAGAAGCCGAGGCCTTCCTTGAATCCTCCCATCCAGACAAACGTTCCCAACTCGTGTCGGAACTTCTCGATAGCGATGACTACGGAGTCCACCGCTCTTCCGTCCTCATGGCGGAAATTATTGAGGGAAGAGTCATCAAGCAGCGCCTCCCGATGGAGAGTTTTGAGAAGTACTTCGAGACATCTTTCAACGGTGACAAACCCTACGACCAAATGGTGCGCGAGATGGTTTTGGCCTCTGGTGATACAAGCGAGAATGGGGCCACGTACATGGTCGTGACTCACCAAGCGAACCCAGAAGACCTGACCGGGACAGTCTCCAGATTGTTCAATGGGACCCAACTCCGCTGTGTCCAATGCCATGACGATAAATTCGGCGACTGGAAGCAGACCGACTTCTGGGGCACAGCGGCATTCTTTGCCAGAACCGATGTTCGGCCAAATGAAAAGATGGGAAATCGATTATTATCGGTTGTTGTTTCCGACCGAAAAAAGGGTGAGATAGTGATTCCAGAGGGTGGAGTGACTCCTTCGTTGAAAGGGCTTCCCAAGGAAGAACGGAGGAAGGCCCGGCGCGAGATGTTGATGGCCGAACGACGCGGTGCGATCGCTCCTGCTTTCCTTGGGGATCCGGTGACAGTGAAGAAGAATCAGAACCGACGTGAGGTTCTCGCACGTCTGGTTACCAGCCCGGAAAACACTCTTTTCGCACGGTCCACTGTCAATCGCGTTTGGTCTGAAATGTTTGGTAAAGGTTTGATAGAGCCGGTTGATGATATCCATGAGAAGGACGCGGGCGAGTGGGAGCCCCTCCTCCAGACGCTGTCGGAGGATTTTGCCCGGTCGGGGCATAGTCTGAAACGACTCTATGGTCTGCTTGCGATGACCGAGACGTATCAACGCACCTCAGAATCCGAAGACGACATCAAAGGACTCGAGGCGAGTTTCGCTCGGTCAAGAATGCGTCCCCATTCCCCCGAGGTGTTGCTCAATGCGATCCTGCGGACCAGTCATGCTGAGAAACAAATGGCCAAACAGGAAGAGAAAATGGGACGGAAAAGTCTCAGGAATCGGGTACTCGAGAAATTCAGTTTCGCCTTCGGCAATGACGAAGGGAACCGTGTCCTCTCGTTCGAGGCGACTATCCCGCAAGCGCTGATGATGATGAACGATCCGATTATTGAACGGGCAATCGCTCCCGCACCGGGTTCTCTTCTGATGGATATCGCGCAGGAGACAAAGGAACCACAGGAACGAATCAGACTTCTCTATCTCGCGGCCTTGTCGCGGGAGCCTAACGAACACGAAATGAACGATGCAATGGAGTACCTTTCTGAATCGTTGGCAGCGGATCGTCAACCTGTGCTTGTGGCAGATATCGGTGGCAATACCGATCGTCGCAAAGGGGGGAGATCCTTCAGAAATCTACGGAAACAAGCGGAACCCTACCAGGATGTTCTCTGGGCTTTAATGAACACATCGGAGTTTTTGTATAACCACTAGAGAATCCGCGTTTTGTTCGACTACCCGGTTGGACGAATGGTTACAGAGTCACTGTATCGAGGAGAGAGAAATGACCATCAGAACGTTGCTAAACTGTGAAGAGACCCAAATGACCCAAGCTGATCAACCGACCCGAAGGAGTTTTCTTCAATCGAGTCTGGCTGGGATGCTGGGTTTTACCTTGAGTGAGGATTTCCTACGACATGCGATCGCGGCCCCGGCGCCTCAATCCAAGCCAAAGAATTGCATTCTTCTCTGGATGGATGGAGGGCCAAGTCAGCTCGAAACTTTCGATCCGAAGCCCGGAACGCGAAATGGGGGACCGACTCAGGCGATTCAGAGCAGCATTCCAGGGGTCCAGATATCCGAACACCTTCCACAGATGGCCGAGGCTCTCCAGCATCTGAACCTCATCCGTTCGATGGTATCGAGTGAAGGAAGCCATCAAAGAGCCAAATACCTGGGTCATACCGGTTACAACCCTCAACCGACCATTCAACATCCAAGTTTGGGTGCGATGGTCTCGGAGGAACTGGGAAATCCCGATTTTAGTTTACCCCAATTTGTTAGCATCAATGGACCTTCATTTGGGCCTGGTTACCTCGGGCAAGAACATGCACCCTTTGTGGTCAACAATGCGACCAAGAAAATCGAAAATGTACAGCCACCCAAGTCCGTGGACCAAAGCCGATTTCGATCGCGGCTTGCGTTGCTCGACCGGATGGAAAGAAGATTCGCGGGAAATCACTCCGGATCGAAAGTCGAGGACCATCATGAAACGTACGGTCAGGCCGTCCGTTTCATGAACGCTCCCGAGATGGTGACATTCGACTTGGAGAAAGAGCCGAAGTCGGTGAGGGAAGCCTATGGAGAGACCGATTTTGGGCAGGGTTGCTTGATGGCCCGTCGCCTCATCGAAACGGGTGTCCGGTTTGTGGAGGTGACTCTACGCGGTTGGGACACACATGAAGACAACTTCGGTCGCACGACCCAACTCTGCAGAACCCTCGACCCCGGTTTCGCTACCTTGGTCAAAGAACTTCGGGAGCGGGACCTCTGGGATTCGACGCTTGTGGTCTGGATGGGAGAGTTCGGCCGTAAGCCCGAGATCGACTCCCGCGACGGAAGAGGACACTGGACCCGCGGCTGGAATGTCGTCTTGGGTGGCGGCGATCTGCCAGCCGGGCGTGAAATCGGTCGAATGTCCCCGGATGGGGCCAAGGTCCTCGATTCTCCCGTTTCCATCGCGGATCTGTATCACACACTACTGACCGGTCTGGGCATCAATCCGTTCACCGAGTATATGACTTCACTGAGGCGACCCATCACATATGTCGAGGAGAAAGCGAAGGGAATCCCCCAATTGACGAAGTCGGTTTGAGCCGGACCGTTGCATTTGGGGATCGGATTGGCTGGCGAATCGTTCCGCAAATTCTTGACAAAGAACCCAGTCAGGGAGTGGTACAAAGTTTACGGGAGAAAATGTAGTATTCCACCTGCCATCACACCGATCGAGGGGAATGCTACTTCCTGATATGAACCTTGCACTACTTCTTACCTGGAGTCGAGTGTTTCTCACACCGGTTTTCGCGGTTGTATTCTTTCAAGAGTCTTTTTGGAGCCGTGTTTCGGCCTTATTGATTGTCATTCTTTCCGAATTGACCGACCTGTTCGATGGCATCGCCGCGAGGCGAAGAGGAGAGATTACGGATTTCGGCAAAATTCTCGATCCACTGGCGGATAGCGTTTCGCGTCTGACTATCTTTCTGTGCATGGCCGTCGAGTTTGCTGTCGCCTCGAATACCAGAATCGCGATGTACTTGGTCCTGACTTTACTTTGGAGGGACTCGGTTGTTTCCACCCTGAGAACGGTATGTGCCCACCGGGGAGTTATTGTTTCCGCTAGATGGTCTGGAAAAATCAAAGCGGGAGTCCAGGCGGTTGTTATCTTCGCCATTCTCATTCTCAGGGTCTACTATGGGATGGTAGAGGAACAAGAACCGATGGTTGTCTATCATCTTCTCTTGGGAATCGCGTCCGCAGTCACTGTATGGTCGCTTTACGATTACCTGAGCGGCAATTGGGCTCTCTTGAAACCGATCGTATTCCCTTCGAAAAGCGACCACCGGAAAGAGTAATTCTGGGTGTTCCCCTCGGTCCTCCCGGATCCGGGGCCTAATTATGCCGTCTCTTCTTTTTCTTCGATGGGTTGCCCGTTCTCGATTTGAAGATCGAGCATCCGCTGGTCGCCGATATACTGCTTAACCTGAATTTCTTTGAGGGTCATCAAACTTGAGACGATGTTTCGTATTCTCTCGGTCTGAACATAAACCCGATCCAAGTAACCTGTCAGTTTCTCCTTGTCGATTTCTCCTTCCAAACCATCTCGGATCAGGTCGAGGAAACCGAACACACCGGTAAGCGGATTATTGATTTCGTGTCCCGCAGCGGTCGCGACTTGAAGGATCGCCATTCTTTTCTCAAGGTCCAGAAGTTCGTTTTGGAGAGCTCGTATTCTTAAGCCCGCGCGTACTCGGGCCAGCAATTCTTCATGATGGAAAGGTTTGGTGAGATAGTCATCCGCGCCTGAATCCAGCGCGATGATTTTATCCTCCATGTTGTCCTTCGCCGTAACCATAATAAAATACAGCGATCGGAGTTGGTCGTTACCTCTGACCCAAGCGAGAAGTTCGAGACCATCCATCGATGGCATGGCCCAGTCTGAGACGATGATATCGAATTCAGGGTCTTTCTTGAGGGTTTCAGCGGCCTCGTGGCCTGAAACACAGGGCTGGACATCGATCCCATGTTTGGCCAGCAGTTTGACTAAGGTATTCCGGCTAGTCGCGTCGTCTTCGACGACCAAAACTCGAGCGTTCAATGCGAGTGACCTATTTTCATTGACCATGGGGCGGATTCCTGATTCTATTCTACTCAAATTCGGAGGCCGCGCCAGCCGTATGGTGGGGCAGATGCTCGCGACTAGAAAGGGGAGATTGAGTGGTCGCAAGAAGTGAGAGGTTCACAGGATTCTTCGCCCACAATGACGGCGTCTTCGATTCGGATTCCTCCCCAACCTGGGATGTAGATTCCGGGTTCGACCGTCACTACTGCCCCATTCTGAAGGATGTCTTTGCTGGATGATGCAAGTCTTGGCGGTTCATGAATCTCGAGTCCGACTCCATGCCCCAAGCCGTGCATAAAGGCATCTCCCAATCCGGCTTCCTCTATGATTCTGCGAGAAGCGGCGTCGACACCTTTCCCGGAAGCCCCAGCTCGAACCGCGGCGATACCCGCTTTCTGCGCTTCGTAAATGAGCGCGTGTCGCTCGCTTTGTATTGTATCCGGTTCGCCAAATACGAAGGTGCGGGTGCAATCGGAACAGTATCCATCCACAACCGCGCCGAAATCGAGGAGAACCCAATCCCCAGCATGAAGAGTGTTCTCGCTTGGCTGACCATGGGGTAGAGAACTCCGAGCTCCGAAAAGGACTATAGGGTCGAACGAGGGACCCGTGGCTCCATATTCCCAAAGGTGATTAAGCATTTTTCGAAGAATCTCTTTTTCTGTGATTCCCTCGCGTAACTCTAGGACAAGTCGATCGAATACTTGGTCCACCACTCGGCTCGATCGTCTTAGCGCATCTTTTTCGGATTCATCCTTGGCGATCCGGAGTTCTTCAACCCACCCCGAGGTTGACTTCCAACCGACAGGGTCCGATTTCGATTTGAGTTTTTGAATCTTCTCGTACAGAGCCACATTCAGGTGGGTTCCCTCGAAACCGATGTGTGACCAATCGCGATCAAGAATCTCCTCCGAAAGCACTTCCAGCCAAGTGGTGCCGACAAAGACACGAATTTCGCACCCCGATACCTCCTGGTCAACTTGCTCGCGATACCTACCGTCCGTGTAAAAGTAGGTCTTATGGGGGGTCGCGACCACCTGAGCATATGAACCTGTGAATCCGGTCAGGTAACGAATGTTCACCATGTTGGTGATCCATAGTGCATTCAACCCCTCGATGGCAATCTTCTCCGAAAGGTTTTTCAGGCGCGATTCATGGGGAGAAAGTTCGGACATCGACTCTCAAGCCATCTCCTTTTTGATCTCATCCACCATCTCGTAGATACTCTCGATACACCTCCGGCTCGCAAACTCGCCGTCTTTGGAATAACTGGATCCACCGGGTTTGTTCATTTCTTCTTCGGAGATCGCCTGAGGACGCCAGTGAGTTTCAAGAGAGACATACCCATCGTATCCATCATCGAGGAGGGCGCGGAACTGACCCTTGTAATCGATTTCGCCCTCGCCCATCCGGACACATTGCGCTTCTTTTTCGTTGACTAGTTTCGCATCTTTAAGGTGGACATGGATGATGTGTTTTCGTAAGGCGCGATACCCATCGGGGAAGGGAACCTCATCGTTATCGAAGTCAAATAACACATTGCAAGGGTCCCAAACCGCAGCCAGTCGCTTGCTACCGACTTCGTCCAGGAAGCTCGCGACTTGCGCGCCGGTTCCGAGATAGGTGGAGGCTTCGTTTTCGATCACCATCCGCTGGTTTTTCTCTTCAAGAATCTTAAGGGGAGTCTCGAAGTTATCGAGGATCTTTTGATAAACTTCCTCAATCGGCCCGCGACGCCAGAATGTGAACCCTCGAATGATATCAGTCTCGAAGGTCTGAGCGATATCGCAACAGCGTCGCAGGATTTCGTGGTGTTCCATGATCTCCTCCGGGCTGTCAATCTCGCACTTATAGAAAGGAGTGCCGATTCCACAAATGGCGAGTCCCGCCTCATCGCATTTGGATTTGATTTCTTTGACCTGGTCATCGGTCATCTTTTGAATGCCGGTGTCCCACACCGAGCGGATCTCGACCGCTTCATAGTTGTATTCCTTCGCCACCGAGAGGGCGAGGTCGAGGTCCTGGGTGATTTCATCGGTAAAGACAGCATATTTAAACATAGTCTGAAAGACTCCTTCCAAAATGTATGGATGATTTTTTATTAACTGCGTTGAATCATACGACGATCCGGATATCAAGGTCCGGAAATCGCGTTGGAAAAAGGGAAGTTAATCGCATGAGAGCGGAATGGGAAGGGAGGGGATCACCCAATAACCGAGTGATATTCGAGGCAGGAGGTTGGAACTCAACGAAAAAATCAGTTATTTGGTTCCGTAAGCCGCCTGCCTCCAGAGATCCAAGAACAATATCAAGTCGCGAGCGTCCACTCCCTCAATGCCGTCGATATCGGCGGATCGGGTGTCTGCTGGAGTTTCAGTGGTAGCCTCGGTGGGAGTGTCTGTGGCTGTCGAGGTGGGTGTCGCAGTCGGAGTCTCGGTAGAGGTTGGGGTGGAAGTCTGTGTCGGGGTATCGGTTGGCCCGCCTCCCGAACTTCCATCGATGTTT
Source organism: Candidatus Omnitrophota bacterium (assembly GCA_029261095.1). Lineage (GTDB taxonomy): Bacteria > Hinthialibacterota > Hinthialibacteria > OLB16 > OLB16 > JACKFH01. Next base: position 20,467 of record JAJDBZ010000557.1, read on the forward strand.
CCTGCCGCACCGGAAAAATTGGTGGGGGAGTTCGCGGCGGTCGTTCCTCCTGGGTAATGTAAAGACATCACTCCATCGGTGGGCAGTGAAGCATAGGTTTGCGAATCCGCACCCACAAAATTGACCGTTCCGTTAGGCGCGAAAAGAAATCCATCAGGCAAAATGAAATCAGGTGTCACCGCGCCGGGTATTCCCGCGAAGGCTGCCGTGGCCAGGAGAAGGTGTTGGTTCGATGTCGGGGACCCTGAATTCGCGGGAAAAGTGAAAGTGTTTTCCGCTTCACCCTGACTTGCGATGATGTCATGGTTGTCCACAAACTGCTGGCTGTTACTTGTCGTGAACAACTCGAGAAACTGCACAGTTCCATCTGAGTTGGTGTAGATCTCGTTAATGTCCCAGAGATGAAAGGCCGCGTGCGCAGGGACCAGAGAGGTCAACCCGGCCATCAAGCCCATCGAGAATTTAAAAAAGCGTATTTTCCGAATCATACTGACACCTCTCCTTGTTAGGATCAGGTTACCATTATCAACGTTCAATCCCTAGAGGGGACCTCGTTTGATTTTTCGTACTTGTTCCTGCTCCTGATATCGCTTACCCTTTTTCAAAACTTTGAAATTGTTCACAAAGGAACTGCGATCTTGCCATATCTTATCATCTTCATCATTTTCTTCTCATGTTGTTTCCCGGGCCAGACAGAAACTAATTCCAAAAACCTTTCGGAATCACTCACTTTCTACGCTTCTTTCGATGGGTCGGTCGACGCCGATTTCGGATCAGGTGACCTTCGCATGCACACCACAATGACCCGCAAAATGGAGGATGCCAAACTCGGGCAACTCCGCGAAGATGTCTCACTCGACCCGAGTGGGGGAAAATATGGAGGAGCCCTCAAGTTTGAGGAAAGAGTCGATCCCTTGCTGCTCTTCAGGGTGGAGGGGAATGTGGATTATCGAGAAGAGAATTGGAGTGGGACCCTGTCTTTCTGGCTTTGCCTCGATCCGGATGAAGACCTGAAACCTGGGTACTGCGACCCGATTCTCTTGACAGACAAGTCCTGGGACAATGCCTGTTTCTTTGTTGATTTCACCAAGGATGACGACCCTCGGAAATTCCGCGGAGGGTTCTTCTGCGATAAACCAGTTTGGAATCCGAAAGGCCTGGATTGGGACGATGTCGCCGTGGAAAACCACCCTTTCATCGTGGTCGATAATCCACCCCTCGGCCGCGACCGATGGACCCATGTGGCAATGACCTATGCCAACATCAATACCGGCGAAAAGAATGGCTCAGTCAAGCTTTACATGAATGGCGAGTTAAAAGGATCAATGGAGGGAAG
>JAJDBZ010000558.1 GCA_029261095.1 Candidatus Omnitrophota bacterium
AACGATCGATTCACCCAAGCGGAGATCGTTGATCCGTCCGGTATTCGCGTCGCTGAGGGCCCAAGCGAGGTTGGCGGAGTTCCCTCCGGACACGATGTCGACAATCAGACCGAATGTCGCCTCAATCGAGTTCGCGAGTTCGGATAGTTCAGACATCTTCCTGGCGTCGGGTGAAGCACCACTACGGCAGGCGAGGTTGGTGCCAATGCCTTTGAACGAGATGTTCGGGAAGCGAAGCGTTTCACGCACGGTGTTTTCGAGATCGTCCGGCATGATGCCTTCACGGAGGTCTCCGAGTTCGACCATGAGCACAACACCGTGTGTTCGGCTCGCTTTCTGCCCGGCGAGCGAAAGTTTGCTGATGATGTCGAGTTCCGTATTGAAACTAACGTCGGCGTGCTGCACGACTCGATCCACTTGGCTGAGCATCGGTGAGCGGATGAGTGAGATCGGCGCAGGTACGGGCTCTCGACGCATCATTTCGATGTTCTCGATGCGTGAGTCTCCTAGCGCTCTCACGCCCGCTTGGATAAACGTGTTGGTGATTTCTGGTAAGCCGAGGGTTGCCTTTGTGATGCCCGTCACCGATATGCCACGATCGGACAATCGATCGACCAGCGTACGTGCGTTGTGATGGATCTTATCGAGGTCGATTTCCAATCGTGGTGCGGTCATCGTGCGTTTGCGGTCAACTTCTCCTCAATTTCTGGAAATGCCGAAAGGACCATCTCAACCAGTGCATCAGGTGATCGGGTCAGTGCATCGGTCGTGGGGATGCCGAGTTCGCGCTCATACTGAGAGATCGACGCGTCGACCTCGGCGTCAGTCATGTTCTCATGGTTGATTGTGAGGCCAATGACCTTTGTGTCGGCGAAGGTCTCGATAAGATTGATTTCGGCCGACGGCGTCGGCATCGCCATCTGCTCGAAGTCGCAGCGATGGGGCCGTCCTGGTGCGTGCTGCAGCACAACGCCGTCAGGGCAACTGCCTCGGAGGATGAAACTCGAGGTCGAGAAAGCAGGGTGACTCAGCGCGCCCTGGCCTTCGATGATAATCACGTCGGGGTTCTCTTCTTCGAACGCTTCGACAATGGCGGCTTCCATTTCACCGGAGCAGAACTGCGATGGGATGGCGTCGAGCGCGATTCCGTGGCGGGCTCCTTGGATCAAGCCGGTCTGGCCGGTGCCCACCATCACTGTTTTCACGCCATGCTCATTAAGAGCGTGGGTGAGGATTGTTGCGGTTGTGCGCTTGCCGATGGCGCAGTCGGTGCCGAGCACAGCGATGCGAGGGCAAGTCACATCGGCGATGCGACCGCTAAACATGCGCAGGTCTTTCTTGGCGCGGGGTTTCCTTACATCTAGTATCTCAACGTTATTAGACACAACAGAAGCGGCAAAAACCGGATCGTCGTTCAAGAATTCATGAAGACCGTTCACGACGTTCATCCCGAGGTCCATCGCCTCAAGCACGAGGCCACGCTCGTGTGATGACAACATGCCACTGGCTGGCGCCATTCCGAAGATGTAGTAATCGGGGATACTATCGACGTGTGTCAGTGCATCGGCGAGGTCACTACGGATGGGGATGGTGTTGGGCTCCTCGCCGAGCACGAGTCCAGTGTCGAGGCCAGCCTTCTCGCTGTCGATGACCGAGAGAATCTCGTACTTCTCCGAGTGACGGACGAGTCCGTTGGCGGTCTTGCCGTCGATGCCGCCAAAGTTTCCTTCGCAATAGATGACTGCGGTTGCGACTTTTTTCTGTTGGCTGTCATTTCGAAACTGGGGCGAAATGACTACACCCTCAGTGGTGGCAAGGTCGCGAACGGTGTGACGGGTATTCGGGAATGTAGAAAACGGGATTACAGACATTTCGGCTCCTCAAGTAGGCTCAGAGGAGGCGACGGGATCGTTCCGACCGGAATAGGCCGTTTGTCAACGAGTAGTCCCCGCTAAGTTGCGGTTAGTGAACTCAGTTTAACACGAATTAACCCCAAGTGTTAGGGAGCGACCCTATTGTTGTAAAGACCCGAAAGCCGATTTAGTCTTTTTCCAGGTGTTTCTAACCCTTTCGGAACCGTCATTGTAATCAGCGGTAAACAAAGTATTGATACGGAACAAGGAGATTTGACCATGGTGATGAAAGTGAGAGGTTCGATCGCTTTAGTTTTGGTGATAGTGTTTCTTATGAATGACAATGCTATAGCACGTGAACGATGGACCTCTGATCAGGCAAACCAATGGTACGGGAAACAACCCTGGTTTGTCGGCGCGAACTTCAACCCGAGCACCGCCATCAATCAACTCGAAATGTGGCAACCCGATACCTTCGACCCCGAGACCATCGACCGCGAACTGGGGTGGGCCGAGGAAATCGGTTTCAACAGCATGAGAGTCTATCTCCACAACCTGCTCTGGGATCAGGATCGCGAAGGGTTTATCCAGCGTCTCGAAAAGTTTCTCGACATCTCCGACTCCCATGGAATCGGGGTGATGTTTGTCCCCCTCGATGGAGTTTGGGACCCGCATCCGAAATTGGGAAAACAACATGACCCGAAACCGCATGTCCATAATTCCGGTTGGGTCCAGGCTCCCGGCGCGGAGATCCTGAGCGATCCCGATCGGCATGATGAACTCAAACCCTACATCCAAGGGCTCATCGGACATTTCCGGGAAGACCCCCGTATCCATGCATGGGATGTCTTTAATGAACCCGAGAACGGTAACGACCATTCTTATGGCGTAAAAGGGGCTAAGACCGAGATTGAGAATAAACACGAGATGGCCACCCTTCTTCTTCCAAAAGTTTTCGAGTGGGCGCGGGAGGTCGATCCCTCCCAGCCACTCACCGCCGGAGTCTGGAGACTCAATTATCTTGTGGCGGAGAACCGTTTTCCCATCTATCAGATGATGCTGGATGAATCCGATGTCATCAGCTTTCACAGTTATGGGGATCTATCCCATGTGAAAGCCAACTTGGAGATCCTCCGCCCTCTGGGAAGGCCGCTGATCTGCACCGAATACATGGCGCGTGGGAATAACAGCCGGTTCGATCCCATCCTGAAGTATTTCAAAGACCACAAGATCGGCGCTTACAACTGGGGGCTGGTGGCTGGAAGGTCGCAAACCCAGTACCCCTGGGAGACCTGGCAAAAGACTTTTACCGCCGAACCGGAACTCTGGCACCACGATATCTTCCGCAAGGATGGGACCCCCTATGACGAAAAAGAGGTGGAGTTCATCCGTAGTGTGACAGGGGTAAAAAATGAATAATCATTTGTCGCGTCGGTCTTGGTTTCTTCTCTTCCTTGGGTCGACCGCGTTTTCCGCGCTGGCCTTTTCCGCCGAGGCGGAGATCAGTGCCCTCCTGGGTTCGCCTGGCGCGAGATTCGAGTATCGCATCGAATCTGGGGATGACCTTCCCGATTCCATTGTTCAAACCTTTGAAATCCTGGTGGGCCCCATCGAGGAATTCGAAGACGCGGCCAATCAATGGTTCCAACTGGCCCTCGACAAAAAAAATGGAGAAAGAGTGGCGGTTTGGATTCTGTGCAACCGATACCCCAACCATTCGGAAGAAGAATCGAGAGAATACATTGCGCGCTACATTCTGCGGGAAGGAGAGAACCCGCCTCTGGAATTTCGAGACCGGTTCTCCGGCAAAGCGGTCTTACCCACCTCGGGAGCGTGGGAACATCTCTTCCCTCAATCCTTGAACGAGAGTGACAAAGTCCTCTTCCCGAATGTGGTCGAATTTCTGGGGCACCGATACACAATGACTGGTGAATCGAAAGTGAAAGAAACATTTACCATCCCAGATCCGCAAGTCTTGGAACTCCTCCCCAACCTCCTGCTTGGTGTTCCTCACAACACTCGCCAGAAGGATGAGACGCGTCTTTATGACGATTCCGACTATGAATTGATCCGTCTGAATCGAGCAGACTATGAAGAGATGATCGAGGCCGGGATGACCTGTTTCCGTGTCGATCCCGAGCAGGTTGAATGGATCAAGAACCGACCGGTATTCTACTGGGGAATCGGCGGCGACCAGGTCGATTACCCGGAGTGCCTCTATCGGAGCAACTATCTCGGACCGACACTGTTTTTCGATGAACCCGCAGTGGGAACCAGGGATCATGTGATCCGCCCCAAACTCCGGGCCGAGGATCAATACCGCGTTGACATCACTCCCCAGAAAGCTTTCGAAGAGTTTAAAACCTATTACCAACACAAGATCGAGGAGGGAGCATCCACCGCGCTGATCAGCTCTTTAAAAGCGAGACACGATGTCGATGTGGGAGACATGAACTTTCACCAGATGAACCTTTACACCTGGGAAACGATGCCGAGCACCGCTATCCACCAACTCTCCGTCTTACGGGACGGGCCCCCTTCCGCGATGGTCTTCGAACCCCCCGACCGTTTCGGGTCGATGCGTGTTCTCCCCGAAATGAACATGACCTATGGGTGTCAGATTCCAGCGGACAATCCGAAAAATTTGTTCAACATCATCTTTGGATTTCTCAGAGGCGCGGCCCGCCAGACAGACAAATCCTGGGGGACCAGCATCTATGGCGCGGTCGACCGCGCCGACACCTTTGCGTTTTTCACTCATGCGTACGATCTGGGGGCGACTCGCTTTTTCTTTTGGGATACCCATCAACTCGCTTGTGTCCCCTATGGCGAGTGCCTTTCTTTGTCCAGACATTTGAGTGCGTATGCCGAGAGCCATCCAGATAGAGATTTGGAAAAACTCAAACAAGCCGGCCAAGTCGCCATCCTCTTCCCTGAAGGATACAACCTCGGGCATGTTCACATGGGGCGAGGGAATCTGTGGGGAGTCGGAGAGTTGAACCTCGATCGAGTGAACGATGCGGGAGTCTCCTACCGCGAGGTGATGCACAACCTCTTCACCGAGATAGAAGGCTGCCTCCGCGAAGGTACCCCGTTCGACCTTTTCTGGGATTTCCCCGAACTCAACCTATCCGGATATCGGGAAATCGTGCGCATTCGAGAGGATGGCCGAATCGAGGTTCGATCGAAAAATCAATCGACAGTTCTAGATGCCTCGCGGGTTCCCAATCGGCCGGCTGGAGCTCCCCCAACGCTATCGGTGGATCTCTCCTCTGAAAGCGGTGTGGCTCCTCTCTCGATTTCCGCGACAGCCACGGTTACCGAGAGTTCTTCGCCGGTCTATTACACACTCGGCGCCAACAAGTTGGGGGTCTATAAAAATGTCCTGGTCTGTTGGGAACTTTTCGGTCCCGATGAGGAGGACTACCAGTCTCTCCTAGAGGTCAGGAATCCCCCGGATATCGAGAGATTAGAAAGTGGGGGCCGAGTTCAAATCGAGTTCGAAATCGAAGAACCCGGAACATACAGGCTCAGAGCTTCGACCGCGGATACACAGGGGCGGTCCACAACTGTTTATAAAGAGATCACCCTATCGTCTCGGTGATCACAATCTGCGCCTGAGTCCCTTCTTCCGATCCTTGACACGGGCCTATACATCATCCCATCCGAGAATAGATAGTCGAAATCTACCCAATGGGCAGTGTCGTATTTAAAGTATGTTTTATCACTATTGACAAATAACACGGTTTTATTGGATACTGTAAGAGCGTTTCCTCCACCCAGAAACGCCGAACGCGGGCACTCAAGAATCAATGAACCAGCCCTGTGGATCAATTTAATAGAGAGCCAATGACCGGACTAGCACTTCAGACCCGTTCCATGGAAATGGAAGAGACCGACGAGATCACTCGTTGGCTCCAAGTCGATTCAACAGGAGTATCCCGGAGGGATTCCACACTGGAACTCTAAAGGTCTCATTCATTCCGAAACGGTAACAACTCATTTCCCGATCTACGCGGGATTAGTCTCGATGACGAAGATTTATCCAACCTCGATTTCAGCGGTATGGACCTGACCCATTCTGATTTGAGTGGCGCCAATCTGAGCGGGGCGAACTTTTCAAGAGCGATCCTTGTCGGGGCAAGTTTGAGTCGAGCGGACCTGACTGGGTGTGAATTTTTGGGAGCCGACTTAACAGGGGCCGAACTAGAGGAATGCAAAGGCGAGAGAGCGGGTTTCGGAGTGACGCAAATGCGGGGTGCGAACTTTTTTAATGCTCACCTCGATGGGGCCACCTTCACCAAATCGAATCTGACCGACACCAATTTTGGTGGAGCGAACCTGCCCCACGCTAGAATGGTGGAAGCCGACCTTACCAATGCACAATTCGCCAAAGCAAACTTGTTCGGCATCCGGCTCGAAATGAGCGATGTCAGGGGGGCCGATTTCCGGAATGCAGACTTGAGAGAAGGCCGCCTTCATTCAATCGCAAATTACGACAAAGCGACCTGGATCGGGACCGATATCAATAACGTTCATTTCTGCGGGGCTTATCTCGTTCGAAGATTTATCATGGATCAAAACTATGTCGAGGAATTTCGATCTCACAGTCCAACGAACGAGTACCTCTATTGGGTATGGTGGGTGACCTCCGACTGTGGACGGAGCACCCTGAGATGGGCTACGATGACTTTCCTGATTATCGGAATATTTGCGTTTGCTTACACTTTTGTATCCGTGGATTACGGCGACTATCCGACTTCATTTTCTCCGGTTTATTTCAGCATTGTAACGCTGACGACTTTGGGATACGGCGATGCAACACCTGCGTCGATTCCCGCACAGGGACTGGCTGTGACTGAAGCGCTTCTGGGGTATGTCATGCTGGGTGGGTTGTTAAGTATCTTCGCATCGAAGATGGCGAGAAGAGCGGAGTAGCGGAACCAAGGACTATGTTTAATTTTCTAAAGAAAAAAGAGAAGGACCCAAAAGAGGAACTCCGGAAAATTCTCGGAGACCATTCACTTCCGAGTTTTCCCAATGTGGTCATGGAAATCCTTTCCAAACTCCGTGAACCGAATGTCTCGACTTCGGAAATCGCGGACCTCATCGCGTTGGACCCCAAACTGACAGTTGAACTTTTACGCACCGCGAATTCCGCCGGTTTTTCCTCTCGACGAAAGATCGAAACGGTCAATCAGGCCATTGGGGTTCTCGGTTTCACCCATCTAGAATCGCTCGTACTGTCGATTGCGGTCGGGGGAACCATTCCTAGAGAGACCTGCACCGGATTTGAGTTCAAGCGTTTTTGGAAAGCTTGCTGCCGAAGGGGTGTGACCGCGCGAGCGCTTGCGCGAATCCTTTGTCCAACAAAAGACGCGGAATGTTTTTCAGCGGGGTTCCTGCAAGATTTAGCCATCCCGTTCATCGTCCACGGAAAAGTAGAACAATATGGACCCATTCTGGAACAATGGCATTCAGGAGCAGACTCTCCACTCCCTTCCCTTGAACAAGAGGCGTTAGGTTGGAACCACGCGGAAGTGGCCACATTCATCCTGAACGAATGGGATCTTCCAGAGAGTTTGGCCCTCTCGATTTCAGGACACCATAACGGCCATACCGGTGAGCAGCGATGCCCTCCTCCGGTTCTACTGGTGGGATACCTTGGCGAAACCGATGCGAATAGTGGAGTCGAAGAGTTGGTCGAGAAAGGGTCGACCGATTATGGTATTCCCAGGGAGAAACTGGTGAAACTCCTCGAACAGTGCTTTGAGGATGCTGACGAATTTGCAAGCCTTATGTTTTGACAAAACAACCGGCGGGCACTGTCTTCCATCCATTGTGCGCGTTCACCTAGTTCTTCAATAATCGCCGGACCCTCCGACGATCCTACCGTGTCGCCTTGACCCCAGCGTTCATCCCTTTTAGATTCTGAATAGAAGCAAGCTAACGGGGGGGAATCCCGAGCCGAAAGGTTCGGCCGATGAGCTGATTGAGTCTAGCCATTTCGTGTTTCGGAACGGTCCAACCCTCCAGGTCTCCTCTTCCAGGATGAGTGGAACAAACTTCTTGCAAAGGGGAATATTTCACTGATTTTTTAGGATCGGGTCTATGGGTACCCTTCTTCGCTTCTCAGACACACAAACAAAAAGAATTACTGAAAGGTGGAGTCATGAAAGAGAATCAATTGCACAACAATCGTCCCAATCTATTCGCTTTAACGGTGGTATTAATCTTGATGGTTGGGGGGACCTCATCAAATTCCGCGTACGCACAACAAGAGTATGAACCCGCACCGGTATTTGATGTTCAACAGGTGTTGTCACCAGAGTTTGCCACTGGTCCGGGATACAAGGTCGTGGACAAAGTGGATGCCAATGGGATGCTTTATAGTTTCTCCGTTTGGTCGCAATACGGTTGGTATCGACCGCAAAGTATGGATATGCTGAAGATCCGTATTGCAGAGATCAACGCTTTAAATGCCCTTGTCCAACTCCAGAAAGACCCCCTCTTTCTTGAAGGAGTCAGCGACCAGGTTTCAGGAACACTCGAGGCGACTGGTAAGGCGATCACCCAACCGATATCCACCCTCCGGAACATCCCGCTTGGACTTCACAAGTTTGGTAAGAACTTGGCCGAAAGGGGCTCTCAACCCACCCCGAGTGGACAACGCGAAATTCACCAGAAAGCCAAACTAGAATTGGCCCGGCAGCTGGGTGTGGACCCTTACACCGACAATCAGCAGCTTCAAGAAAATCTCTATACAGTTGCCGCGCATAAGAACAGAGGACAACTTGCAGTACGTATTGGGACGATTTTCGTTCCAGGTGGAGTGGGTCTCGCGGTTACTGGAGCGCAGATCAATAAAGGGCTCCAAAATAGACTGTACACGATGACTCCGTCGGAGTTAAAACAGGTGAACGAAACCAATCTTGCTTCGGCGGGATGCGATGCGCGACAAATTGGCGAATTCATGAACAACCCAGGATACTCGATCACCCAAAAGACAGTGATCGCTCAGACCATGGCAGACATGAAGGATGTGAATGGGATCCATCAGTATTTGGATACCATCAAATATGTTCCAGGTCCCGAAGTCGCCCTGTTCTACCAAAGAAGACTTCAACTCGCCCATGAGTTCAGTCAGACCACTCGGCCTCTGGTGGAAATGAAAGACTTGAATAACACTCCGGTCTTCTTCGATAGCCAAGGGAAGATGGTGGCGACTGTCAGCATCGACTATATCTATTGGAATCCAGAAGTGGCACAGAAACTGTCCGATCTCATAAAAGGGACTGGGAGCGCCTCGGTCGAGCTACGAATCACAGGGACCGCTTCCAAGATCGCCCAGGAAAAACTCCGTGAATATGGAGTCACTCTCCTGAAGAATCCTGAATAATAAAGCGAGAATTGAGTAAGCCTTTCTAAGAAAGGGTCTTCCTTCCGGAAGGCCCTTTTTTCTGTCTGTGTTCCGTTTAAAAATTCAGGTCTTGGACTGTTTCAATTTCTTCTCGAGTCTTCGTCCCAGTTCCCACAAGCCCACCTGAACAGTCCACCGATCGAGAGATTTTCGGTTGACTATCTCTTCGAACCATTCGATGTACTCCAGGTATCGTGTCATGTGATGGAGCGGCCCGGTAAACGATACCGATTGATTCCGATCCTGCCGATAGATCGCCCATGTCTTCCGATCAAACAAAGGGAACCGCTCCGGTTTCCAAAGATGAAGAAAATAGCAGGGAAAATATATCGAACTGACAACGATCTTCCGGACCATCGGGTTGAATTCTTCATACGAGATCTTGTTCTTGCGAAAGAGGATTGCATTCTCTAGAAGATTGTGGGAGGTGGCATTTCGAATCGCCCGCTCGGTGACCCAGCTGACCTTGGCTGCATGGTATGGGTCACCCTCTCGGTCTGTGAATGACAATGTATCCGAAGCGCGGGTCACGCCTCCCTTGACCTCTCCCTTCCGGACTTTACCCATTCTCCACAAAAACAACTCCCGCACCGATGTTTCAACATCCGCGTTCACCGTTTTGGCCTTTTTCAAAACAGTCAGATTGTGTCGATAAATCGCAAAAGGATACCGAGAGGAATCGAATGCTTTTGCGGCGTCAACAATATCTTTCTTCTTCAGCATGATGGTTTCTGGGAGAATACTAGAAGAAAGACCCCGTATCAGGGAAGGGAACTCAGAAATCCTTGATCGAGTTTCTATTCGCGTATTGTCGCAGCATTCAGCGGCGGTGTTCTTTGAAGTACCTACTGACCGAATGGCCATCCTTGGATGCTTTCTCTCTCCCAAGAAGCTTGTTGAAAAATGGCACGGTATCAGCCATTATCTGTCTTAGTTCTACCGGTATCATCGACGCACGGCTTCTATCCGAATAGACGAAAATCTTCGAAACCGAGTTGCGCGTCCATCGTTTCCCGAAGGAGAAGTGATTTGACTACCCATATCAATGAAGAACCCGGTTTATCCATCTCCTGGTGGATTCCCACTCTGCTCTCGGCTTTCGCGGGCGGTATGGCCTGGGGGATTCGTGGTCAGTATGGCCACGAGACCGGAGCCATGATCGCGGGGTTGCTTGTAAGTTTGGTGATCGCGTTTCTACTCTGCCCAAAAGGCCCGACCCTTCCGATGGCAAGAGCGGTGGCTTGGGGAACAGTGGCGATGGGGATCGGCGGGACGATGACCTATGGACAGACTGTGGGGCTGACACATGACACTCCATTGGTGGGAAATGTGGAGGCGCTGCGGTGGGGGATGCTGGGTCTGGCCATCAAGGGGGGGATCTGGATCGGTTTCGCGGGTCTCTTTCTAGGAATGGGGTTGAGTTCGGTTCGTTATCGAACCCTGGAAATTCTCTGTCTCTTGCTCGCGATGCTGGGCGCCTCCTATGTGGGGATCCAACTCCTCAACGAACCCTATGAACCCGATAACAAAATTCTCCCTTGGATCTACTTCTCCGATGACTGGCATTGGGAGCCGGAGGGCGGGTTCATCCCTCGCCGCGAAACCTGGGGAGGGCTTCTCTTCGCTCTGGGCGTGGCATGGGCTTATGTCGGATGGAAACGCGGAGATCGTCTCGCGCGGAATTTGGGGCTCTGGGGAATCCTCGGGGGGGCGCTCGGATTTCCAGGCGGACAGAGCCTCCAAGCGACCTTTGTCTGGAACCGCGAACTCTTCAATGACGGGTTCCTGCGAATCATCACCACCGGGATGAATCCCTGGAACATCATGGAGATCGGTTTTGGAACCATTATGGGCGCGGTTCTCGGTTTCGGCGCCTGGTTCCATCGTGGAGCCATGAACCCTGTCGATTCCGGCGATGAGAGTCGCTTCTCGGTCCCCCTCGAATGGGGGTTGCTCGCGGTTCACATCGCCCTTTTGGTCGCGGTCGATTTTTTGTCGATTCCGGCCGCGGACTTTCTGTATGACTTCGGGTTGGTTCTGGCATTCCTCCCCTTCGTCGTCATCACCTCGGGGCGTTGGTGGCCTTACCTCCAGATCTTTGTCGTTACTCTAATACCCATCGCGGGAAAGACTTACCGTGTCTTCGGCTACCAAAGCGAAACTTTCGGAGTGATTGGCGGGTGGATTGTTTATGTCATCATCCCCTTAGTCCTGGCCACCGCCTTCGCGGTTTGGTCTGCGACACGAGTTCACGAGAATAAGGACTCACTCTACTTCACTCGCCGAGCGCTCCTCTTCGGGACCTGGATGTATTTCGGATTGAACTACGCCTTCTTCAGTTTCCCGGTCCCCTGGCCCTGGTCTTGGCCTTTTCCCTGGCTTCAGGATGTCGGACGATCGCAGAGTGCGTTGATCTTCACCATTCAAGCGATCGGTTTGACTCTCGCAGCCTTGTTATTGAGGAGAGAAAATCGGGGTCGAACCCCGGCCGAATAAATTCACAATCGATTGATATCCCAGTTGGAGGAATACAGCATGATTCTCTGTGCGCGATCGACAACACTCTTTTTTGGAATCCTATCGATGATTCTCATCGCAGGTGAGGCGTCCTCATTGGACGATCCTTCCTTGAAATGGACGGTGGAACTTGGACCGGCGTACGCCGGGACTCCCGCAGCCTATCCCTCCGAAAATCCTAACAGCCTCATCTACTCCACTGGGGGTGCTGTGGCTCGGGTTGGAGAGGGTGGAGAAGTGATCTTCCGTGTCGAGTTGGGACCGGAAAGGGGACGTGGTGGGATGTACTGGCCCTCGATCGGCGATGTCGATGGTGATGGCAAAGAAGAGATCGTGGCTGGGCGTAACGATGGGATTATTTACGCCTTGGACGCGGAAAACGGTGAAATCATCTGGGAATGCACACTCCCCGAACGATTGACCGGCTACGAGTGGGCCGATGCGGCTGATCTGGATGGCGATGGTCGCGCCGAAGTGGTGGTGACTACCATGTATGGCTGGGTTTATGCCATCGATGACAATGGCACGATTCTCTGGGGATCCAAGATGGAAGCCTACCGTCCCTCCGCGCCCACCATCGCCGACATCGATTCCGATGGCGAACCGGAAATTGTTTATGGCACCTCAACTCGATACATGATCGCACTCGATGCTTCCGGTAACTTGGAGTGGGCGAGTTTCCAGCCGCCACATCACCTCGGGAGGACTGTACCGCTTGTCGCCGATACCGACAAAGATGGTCGAGCGGAGGTGTATGGCTTGTCTTCGATGCTCTCTCCAGGCAAGGGGCTGGTCTCATTAAACGGTCGGGATGGATCCTTGCGCTGGTACGGTCTCACCATCGGAAAGGCCTACAGCGGGCGAGCCCTCACCCGATTCGCCGATGGAACCACCGGCATCTTGTCTTGCGACAAGGGCGGTAACATTCATGCCCAACACCCCGATGGATCACTTCGCTGGCACACTCGATTGAGCGGCAGGGGTGCTTACAACCCGCCTATCACCGCGGACATCGATGGCGATGGCGCGCTCGAAATAGTCGCCGCAGTTCGTGACACCTCTACCGATGGAAAGGGAAACAACTGGTATGTCCTCAACGCGGATGACGGAGAGATCCTCGGCGCCTGGAACCATCCAAACCAGGGATATATGGGACCCGCGGTTTTAGATCTCGATGGAGATGGTTCTCTGGAAGTGGTCATTTGCTCGAAGGAAGGGAATATTGCCGCTTACGATTTCGGCGGAACCGATAACACCGAGTCCGTTGTCTTCGGCCATGCTAGCCTGAGAACCTTCCCGGTCCGAGTCGCCAACCCCGAAGCGACCGAGAAGGCCGACCCGCCCTCGATTCAACTCACTAAAGGAATCGGAGAGATCCGGTACGGCGCCAACCGATTGAATCTCACATTGCCATCGAACAGCAACGAAAACGCTGTTGTCGAACTCGCCCTGACCGACCCCAGCGGGTATCGCTCTCTCCAAGTTTTTAAATCAGACCAGCGGAGCATCGATGCATCCTGGCGAGCATTGACCTCGGGTGACTATCATCTTTCTCTCAGGTTGGTCGATTTAGAATCGGGTGACACACTTGGGGTCCAAGAGCTTGAGGCCTCATTAGAGGGTGGAGGGTCTTTGAGCCAACTGACCGAGAATACACTGGCCAAGATCGGAAGCGGTATCGATCGACCAAGTGAAGAAGGATTGTCTCTCACCCTACTCTCCTCTCGGATCGAAGCGCGTCTCGCGACCCTATTGAACCGGATCGATGGCGCTGACGATGTGACTCTGGTGGAACGGAATCTCATCGCGGATGAGGCGGACGATTTTGCTGAATCCTTATCGCAAAGCGCCGATTTCGCCGCCCTCACCCACTCCGAGATTGAGTCCGGCAATAATCCGAAATTTGTGTGCTGGCACGATTCCAACCCCTGGAATGATGAGAGTCCACACAAAGATCTCCCCTCGAAGGGGGGTCCACCCTCCCTCGATGTCTGGGCATTCGGGAACGAGAAAGAATCGGTTTGTTTCAACATCCTCAACCTGTCCGTCGACCCAATCACGCTTCGTGTCGAACCCGGGACAGTGAGCGGACCGGAACCCCTGCCGAAGGTCCACGAAGTCACCACCTTGCACCGAGTCCTCTGGCTCCCCACTGTCGATGGTGACTCGATCGCCGACATGCTTCCGCGTCTTGATGAGGGCTATCTGCTCGACATCGCCCCGGGCGAGATCCGTCAACTCTGGATCAATCTTTCGACACGCGACTTACCAGCCGGTCAGTATGAGTTCGTGTGGCCATTGCGGTCGCTGGATTTGGATGCGGTGGAAATCCCGATCACTGTGAACCTCGATGTTTCTAAGGTGCGCCTTCCGGATGAGAGCCGCTTCTATACCGGTTATTGGTCGCGAAACAACTTTGAAGGATTCAGTTCCATTCCCGATTTGAACGATCATCTGCAAAATCTGTGGGATCGCGCCCCCGCCATGCCAGCGGCGAAAGCGAATTCCGAGGGCGAATTGGTTGGAGAACTCGACTGGAGCGCGTGGGATGAATTTCTGGATCAGATCCAGCAATACGGAATCATCCGACTCCATCACATCCCTGTCCCGACCTTCCCGGAGGGGGTCGAAGTGACCGAAGAACTTCGGTTGAAGGCTCAGCGGAACTATGTCCAGGCTTGGAACAAGCATATGAAAAAATACGATCTCGACTACAAGAATTTCGCGTTCTATGTCGAGGATGAAACTGGGTTGACCGGCACTCACGAGAATTTCATGGAAAAGGCCAAACACCTGAAGGAGATCGATCCCAACCTCCAGGTCTATGCCAACCCCTGGGGCGCAATCACCAAAGAGATGCTCCGCGACATGGCTCCGCTCACCGATGTGTGGCAACCGGGGATGGAGGTGATCGAATACCATGGACCGGAGGTGGTCGAGATCATGCGCGCCGATGGGGGCCGGCGCATCGCGATGTACACCCCGCCCGGCGGAGCGCGGACTCTCCTTCCGCTCGGGTTCTTTCGATCGCAACCTTGGCTGGCCCTGGAGTGGGGGATCGAAGGCGGGGGATGGTGGGTTTACCACCAAGCCAATCTGTTTGGCACCGGAGCCTATGGCGACCCGAGTTATGGCGGGATCAACTGGGATGGCCGCGATCTGGCGTGGAGCCGAAGGTGGGAAGCGATGCGCGATGGAGTCGAGGATTTCAACGCGGTGGTCCTGCTAAGAGATCTGGCCGAAGAGAAGGGCGATGAAAAAGCCCGGTCTGTGATCGATGACGCGGTCGGTTATGTCGCCTCCGAATGCATCACCGGGATGGCGCGCGAGGCGGCCGATTATGACATGGAGTTTTCGATTTTGATGAAACACCGATCCGAGATTCGAACGGCGCTCGAGCGGTTGAGGGAATAAGGACGCAGTCTATTTCGTTGAGGCCTCGTCGCTTTTTAATCCGTTGCCGAGATCGCGAACAATGTTGCCGCACGGAGTTTGAATCGGATATAGATCAACTGGTCCCGCAGGTCGCTCAGATCGGAATCTCCATTCCAGGAGACGACTCGTTTTGTGTCGTCCCCAATCAGAGGATCGCACTCCGTGAAAGTTCTCAATGGGATTTTCTTGAACTCCTCATCGTAAAGTTCTATTGAGATGTTTCCAGATCTCTCCGAACGGAAGTTCAATTGCAAATGGTTCTTCGTCAGTCGGATGTAGGGTGTGGTGAACTCTCCTCTTTCGGTGGCTTCGATCGCCACCAAGCGGTCGGTCTTCCAAACTGCCATAGCATCCTTGCCTCCGCCAAATCCCCCGTATCGAGGGAACTTGTGGGGGGTAATTCGTTCTCCATAACTGACCAGCATTTCACCATCAGGAGTTTTTACTAAAGAGGGAAGAACCCACATGTAAACACCCTCGGTCGCGTCAGTCGAACCCGGCGATAAAACCGGCCCGCCGGGAATGCGATCCCAGAGATATCCATTGCGACTTGAATAAAGATGAATATTCGAGGTATCCGTGAATCGATCGTAAACAAGATCGAAAATGAATCGCAAATCGGTGCGCCCGGGATAAAAAGCGCATGCATTCGCGTAATGATCAATCGAAGGTCTTTCGCTCGGTCGGGTGGCGATGATCGTTCGAGGTAAAGGGAAGTCCCGGAAATCATCTGTTTCAGATCGCGCGATCGATCTCCTCCCAAACTCGAACAATCGCGTGTACATGACGTATTTTTGGATAGTTGGATCGAAGTGGGTCACAGTCCGCGTGTCCGCATCGTGGAACAGGATCGGATCCCGGATGATTCTCCACCGGATTCCATCCGATGAGACCGCCCCATAGACACAGTTGGCTGAGTTTGGGCTGACCATGGGGCTACAAGGCTTCCCCAGTTTCTCTGCAAGTGACCGCAATTCTTCAGGATCGGACGATGCCACAAACGAGGTCTTGAACCGTTCGGCCTCGGGCGCGGTGGGATCTTGAAAAATGGTGTTAAATCTCCTCACACTGACCTCTTCCAAGTTCTGGAAGAGCCATGTATCTCTTTCATGTTTGTTGGTTATATGAAGAAAATTCGTTTCCGTGTGGCCACGCATCGGGAGTCCCGCTCCCAGCGGTTTGGTCCAATGAACGAAATCGGTTGACTCCGCATAGGCCAATCCTCCCCACGCCTCATACCAAACCCGATAAAGACCCGCTTCGTCATCGAAAAAAAGCGTGTGGACCGTAACGCCGCCCTCTTCCCAGGGGTGTTCCTCGTCATACCACTCCGAAAAATCGTGCCCCATCTCTCCTTTTTGCGATCGTATTCTAATTCCACTGGGTAGACTGAAGGGAACGGGAAGAATTTGTTTCTCATCTGTATAGGAATGTTCACCGTTGAGAGGGACCACTTCGCCATCATTCCCCATCCAACCGATATGACCAGTTTCGACCATCGACCAGTCCACAAATGGGATTGGAGTCTCTCCCAACTCAAGAGTGACTGGCCTGCCCTCATAGTTGAAGAACGATTCGCGACGTTCATCAGGGAAAGTCCTCTTAAAGAATTTTATCTCATCTTTGGGCTGAATCATGGGATATCGAGTTTCGGCAACCGCTAGGGTCGGAACCATACCGATCAGTAGACCGGCCCAAAAAAATTTAGGAAGGGATTGGACTGAGATTCTGGACAATGGCCAAAGCCTCGAAGCATTAGTTGTCTGGGCGGTTGATTGTATCATGGCCCTGCTGCGATACCTCATATTCAGATAACGGTCAAGCGTGATTGAGCGCAGGGTGAATCTTGGGCAATGCCATCTTTTGCCTTTGCTCCATTAAGCCGACCTCAGCGTCTGAGACTCATTGCATCGAAGTCCTTGGATCGATTCCGTTTATACCTTAAATTAGAGGCCTTCTTTAGTGTCCCCGATGTTTCGAGATCGGGATATTGGGAAATCCACCCGAAAGGCGATGCACAAAGAATGAAAAAGAATCCGCTCAAATCCGCTGCAAAACTTTTCTCTCTATTCTGCCTCCTAGTCTCCATCGATCCGTCATACTCCAATTGGCCGGATTTTAGGGGCCCCCTCCATGATGGGCATGTACTACCCAACAAAGAGGGATCGACCCTCGGTTTACCTATCCACTGGAATGAGGACGAGAATGTGGTTTGGAAAACCGCGATTCACGAAACCGGGTGGTCGACTCCGGTGATTTGGGACGATCGCATCTGGTTGACCACCGCGACCATGGATGGGCATGAGATGTATGTGATTTGTGTCGATAAGAATACTGGAAAGATTCTGGTCGACCGGCAACTCTTTTATAACGAAGCCCCCGAACCTCTCGCCAACGATGTCAATTGTTATGCCTCCCCCTCGCCGGTCATCGAAGAAGGGCGTGTCTATGTCCATTTCGGAAGCTATGGGACCGCCTGTCTGCATTCCAAAACAGGAGAGACGATTTGGGAGAGACGCGACTACCCCTGCCGTCACTATCGCGGCCCCGGTTCTTCGCCCTTTATCTATAAAGACAAACTCATCCTCACCTTCGATGGAATCGATCTGCAATACCTGGTCGCTCTCGACAAGACCACCGGCGAAGAAATCTGGAAGATCGACCGGACCACCGAATGGACTGACCTCGATGAGAATGGAAAACCGGATAGGGATGGCGATTATCGAAAAGCCTATTGTACTCCCATCATCGCGAGCCTCGATGGACGCGAGCAGATGATCATCCCTGGTTCCATGACAGTCTTTGCCTACGATCCCAGCGATGGAAGCGAGATCTGGCGCGCGAAAGATGGCGGGTATTCCGCCTCATCCCGACCAGTCATCGGCGATGGCATGGGTTTCTTCTCCATCGGCCAGGGGAGGGGCGGGTATTTTGGCGTCCGCCTCGAGGACCTGGAAGGGGATGTTACCGATTCCCACATCGAGTGGATGGAAGAGAGGGGAATGCCGAAACGGTCCTCCCCGATATTCGTGGATGGCCTCCTCTACCTGGCAAGCGACGGCGGGATCGCCACCTGTCTGGAACCGAAAACCGGGGAGGGGGTTTGGAAGGAACGACTCGGCGGGGCCGTGACCGCATCGCCCATTTACGGGGATGGTCACATCTACATCTGCGATGAAGAGGGAGAAACTCGAATCCTAAAGCCAGGAAGAACCTACGACGAAGTCGCCCGAAACCAGCTCGATGAGGGAATGCTCGCCTCACCCGCAGTCGATGGAAAGGCGCTCTATCTCAGAACCAAGACTCACCTCTATCGCATCGAAGAGGGATCGAAGAAGGAGTAGGAACAAATCCGTAGCGCCGTCTTCCAGACGGCTCTGCTCTCCGCGCCATGATTCCTTTCTGGGGGGTGGTCAGACCGTATCGCCCTCCATTGCGTTGATCGCTTCGGCGAGGATGGTGTCGGTCGTTCGCTGAATGGGTCCGTTATGCATACATCAGCCGACCTCGCGGTTTTGGAATGGGACGCTTTAGCTCTTTAGCGGTGTCAATCCATTCTTCGATCACTTTTTGCGCATTTGATACTGCCTGCTCGTAGGTTTCGCCATCCGCCATGCATCCCGGCAGCTCAGGCACTTCGACCACAAAAGTCCGATCCTCTTCGCTCCAGTAG
>JAJDBZ010000559.1 GCA_029261095.1 Candidatus Omnitrophota bacterium
CAAGGTCCCATCAAACTGTACGCGATCGCCGATCTCCACGAAAAGAAGATCGAGGAATCGTTGAAGGCGCTCAAGGAGCTGTACGAAGACAGCATCGATGTAACTCCAGATCGACAGTTCCTCGGTTTCGATGGGTACAAAAGCGCGATTGACACGCTTCGTCCCGGCGATGTGGCTCTCTGCACCACGCGAGCCTACATTCGGCCAGTGCATGTCGAGTACGCAGTGAAGAAGGGGATCAACGTCTTCATGGAAAAACCCTTTGCCCCGGATCCAGCAGGCCTCCACCGGATGTTGCGCGCTGGTGAAGAAGCGGACAAGAAAGGCGTGAAGATCGCCGCGGGTCTACAGTGTCGCCATTCCCCGGCCCGGGCCGCTCTTATCGAAAAAATCAAAGATGGCGAAATGGGCGAGATCTCCTACATCCGAGCCAACCGCCTCACCAGCCGCCGCTGGATGCCGAGCCAGCGCGAGAAGTCCAACGATTTCATCGAGCAACTTCAATTCGGTAGGGTTGGTCTGCTCTGGGTGGGCTCCGGACACATGGTCGACAACCTCATTCACCAGATCGACGAGTGCTGCTGGCTCATGGACTCCTGGCCAGTCTCTTGCCATGGGATGGGCGGACGCGAGGTGGGAAGCGAGGACCATGGTCAGAACATCGACATTTACTCGATGGAGTTCACCTTCCCCAATGGCAAGAAGGCGTTTTGCGGGTTCCGCCGTGCCGAGGGCGGCCACAACGAGTTCGCCACGTTTGTCCACGGCACCGAAAAGGCCGGTCAGTTCTCCGGAAATATTCACGACGCCACGGTGCACTTGTTCAAGGATCATCACATTTCCAAGGACAACATCGCCTGGTCGCCTACACCCGATGCACACAACCCGTGGGACTACGAGTGGATCGACTTCATCGACAGTATCCGTAATGACAAGCCCCACAACGAGACCCAGCGAGCCGTGTACTCCGATTACGCCTCCCTCATGGGGCGCGCCGCCGCCCATGCCAACCGAATTGTTACTTGGGAAGAAGTCACCAGCTCCAAATTCCAGTTCTGTGACTCTCTCGATGATCTGGATTACGAAAGCCCACCTCCAGTTAGAGCCGACGATGATGGCTACTTCCCTGCGCCGGTAGCGGGCGAGTGGAAGGAGCTCTAAGGCCTTCGGTAGCTGCCAAGCGGAAAAGGGAACCTCGTGGATCATCGGCGTGACCGCTTGATCCGAATTGAACCTTGTTCGGAAACTTCATTTCGTTAGAAGGTTCCGAAAACTTGGCCGACAATCATGTCGGCGGCTTGATTACTACTAAAGGACGCGCTGCACTTTCTCAATCAAACCTCCTGGGCTCCGGCCAGACGATTCCCAGTAAAACATCCCCACCCTTTTCTTGTCCGCACGATTTCCTTCTCTTGAGGGTAAGTGAGCTTGGCTGGATTACCTGGAGAATCTGTACACAACGCCCCGCTCAACCGCAAAAACATCCTAAAAACAAGATCCAGGCAGTCAAATCTTCCAATGCGAAGAAAGAATCCTTCTGAACAAATGTAAATATCCTATCTAATCTTCGAGATTTGGCCTAGAATCTCTCGCAAATTGGTGGACTATGGCTTCGATCGAGAAAAGGGCTCTCTCCGAGCAGGACATCTGCACCAAATACATCACCCCTGCATTGGAGGAGGCTGGTTGGGATATTCATACCCAGATCCGGCAGGAATATACGATCACCCAGGGCCGAGTCATCGTTAAAGGCCGGGGGAAACCCTCTCGGGAAACTCCGAAAAGGGCCGACTACGTCCTCTTCAACAAGGGAAATATTCCTGTCGCGATCATTGAAGCCAAGGACAACAACCATTCAGTGGGGCACGGAATGCAGCAAGGGCTTTCCTATGCCGAAATGATGAAAATCCCATTCGTCTTCAGCTCCAATGGGGATGCGTTCCTGGAACATGATAGGACGGGACAAGGAGAGGCTGTGGAGCGAGAGATCTCCCTGGATGCATTTCCCTCCCCTGCCGATCTCTGGTCCCGGTATCGGGCTTGGAAAGGCTTGGACGGCCCCACAGAGGAAGTGGTCACCCAGGATTACTACACCGACGATTCGGGGAAACTCTCCCGCTACTACCAGATCAACGCAATCAACCAGACGGTGGAGGCGATTGCCAAGGGACAGGACCGGATTCTTCTGGTCATGGCCACTGGCACAGGGAAGACCTACACAGCCTTCCAAATCATCTGGAGACTCTGGAAGGCTGGGATCAAGAAGCGGATTCTCTTCCTCGCAGATCGAAACATCCTGGTCGATCAGACCAAGACGAATGACTTCAAGCCCTTCGGTGGGGCAATGACAAAGATCTCCAAACGACAGATCGACAAATCGTTTGAAGTTTACCTCTCTCTTTACCAGGCGGTGACCGGCAACGAAGAGGAGAAAAACGTTTTCAAACAATTCACTCCCGACTTCTTCGACCTGATTGTTATCGACGAATGCCATCGTGGTTCCGCTGCCGACGATGCGGCTTGGCGTGAGATCCTTGAATACTTTTCATCCGCCACCCAGATCGGCCTTACCGCGACTCCCAAGGAAACCGATGAAGTCTCCAACATCCATTATTTCGGGGAACCCGTTTACACCTATTCCCTGAAACAGGGGATTGAGGACGGGTTTCTCGCTCCTTACAAAGTGGTCCGAATCGATTTGGACAAAGACCTTATGGGTTGGCGGCCCGAGGAAGGGATGTTGGACGATTACGGGAACCCCATCGATGATCGGATCTACAACCAGAAGGATTTTGACCGAAACCTCATCCTGGATCAGCGGACACAACTTGTCGCCGAGAAGGTGACCGAGTTCCTCATGAACACGAACCGGATGGATAAGACCATCATCTTCTGTGAAAACATTGACCATGCCGAGCGGATGCGCCAGGCGTTGGTCAATCTCAACCAGGATAAGGTTTCGGAGAATCATCGTTACGTCATGCGGATCACCGGGGATGACCAGGAGGGGAAAGCCGAACTGGACAATTTCATCAACCCGGAAGAGAAGCATCCTGTCATCGCGGCAACTTCCCGGCTCATGAATACCGGGGTCGATGCACAGACCTGCAAACTCATTGTCCTGGACCAGAACATTCGGTCCATGACCATCTTCAAGCAGATCATTGGTCGTGGAACCAGAATCAATGAGGACTACGACAAATTCTTCTTCACCATCATGGATTTCAAGAAGGCGACCGAGCTCTTTGCCGATCCGGATTTCGATGGAGATCCTGTCCAAATCTATCGGCCCGGTCCTGATGATCCAGTCAATCCTCCCGATCCCGAGGATGAGGAAGGAAATGACTCTGACTCGGGAGAGAACGGTGGAGAGTTCGGGGATTTTCCTGACGGCCCCGAGGGCGGAGACTTCGGGGATTTTGGAGACCTCGGTGGTAACGTAAAACGGCAGAAATACTATGTGGGCAGTGTCCCCGTCTTTGTTGTGGCCGAGCGGGTCCAGTATATGGGTAAGGATGGAAAACTGATTACGGAATCCTTGAAGGATTACACGAAGAAGGCTCTCCTGAGATCCTATTCCTCGCTGAATGATTTTCTCCGGACCTGGACCGAGGCGGATAAGAAAGAAGCGGTGATCGCCGAATTGGAGAATCAGGGTCTTCTCCTGGAGGCATTGAGGGAAGAAGTCGGCAGAGATTACGATGCCTTCGATCTGATCTGCCATGTCGCTTACGATCAACCCCCTCTCACTCGGAAGGAACGGGCGGAGCAGGTGAAGAAGAAGGATTACTTCTCCAAGTATGGCGATCAATCAAAGGCTGTTCTGGAGGCTCTTCTGGACAAGTATTCGGACGAGGGAATCCTGGAGGTGGAGGACATGAAAGTTCTTCAGCTCCAACCTCTCAACAAACTGGGGACCCCGGTGGAGATTGTCCGGACTTTTGGCGGGAAGGATCAGTACCTCCACGCGGTGAAGGAAATGCAATCGTATCTGTACGGATACGCTTAATAGGGCATGTGAGGAGCACACAACGGTATGGCGGTTTCAACCTCGGTGAAATCCATCCAGGACATCATGCGAAAGGATGTCGGGGTGGATGGCGATGCTCAACGGATCGGGCAACTCGTCTGGATGATTTTTCTGAAGATCTTCGATGACAGAGAACAGGAATGGGAACTGACCGAGGACAAATATCGGTCTCCCATTCCCAAAGGTTATCACTGGAGGGATTGGGCCGCAGACCCGGAAGGGATCACCGGGGACCAACTCCTGGATTTTGTGAACCAGGATCTTTTCCCCAAACTCAAGGAACTCAACATCCCGGCGAATGGGGACCGTCGCGGTTATGTGGTCCGCCAGGTTTTTGAAGATGCTTTTCAGTACATGAAATCGGGGACCCTGCTCCGGCAGGTGATCAACAAGATCAACGATATTGATTTCAACCGTCAGGATGACCGTCACCTCTTTGGGGACATCTACGAGAAGATCCTGAAAGATCTCCAATCGGCGGGGAATGCCGGGGAGTACTACACCCCCAGGGCAGTCACCCAGTTCATTGTGGATCGTGTCGATCCCAAGTTGGGGGAGACGATCCTGGACCCGGCTTGTGGAACCGGGGGTTTTCTCACTTCAGCGATAGACCACCTGCGGTCCAAGTATGTGAAGACGGTGGAGGATGAGGAGACGCTCCAGCAGTCCATCAACGGAGTGGAGAAGAAGCAACTGCCGCACCTTCTGTGTGTGACCAACATGCTTCTCCATGATATCAAGGTTCCCTCCAGGGTCCGTCACGACAACACCCTTGCCCGGCCCCTTCGGGATTACGGCCCGAAAGATCGTGTGGATGTGATCATGACCAACCCGCCCTTCGGAGGCATGGAAGAGGATGGAATTGAGAGCAATTTCCCCTCCACCTTCCGGACCCGTGAGACCGCCGATCTCTTCCTGATCCTGATCATCCACCGGCTCAAGCCGGGGGGACGTGGAGCCATCGTACTTCCCGATGGGACCTTATTCGGTGAGGGAGTGAAGACCCGGATCAAGGAGAGAGTCCTCCAGGAATGCAATCTCCATACGATTGTCCGTCTCCCCAACGGGGTTTTTAATCCTTACACCGGGATTAAGACCAACCTTCTTTTCTTTGAGAAGGGGAAACCGACGAAAGAGATCTGGTATTACGAGCACCCCTATCCTCAGGGTTACAAATCCTACTCCAAAACCAAGCCGATGAAGTTTGAGGAGTTCGAACCGGAGCGGAAGTGGTGGAAGAAGCGGAAGGAAAGCGAATTTGCCTGGAAGGTTTCCCTTAAGGAGATCCAGGAGAAGAATTTCAACCTGGACATCAAGAACCCGAACACAGTGGATGCCGGTCACGGTGACCCGGAGAAACTGCTCAAGGAGTACCACAAACTCCTCAAGGAAGTCTCAAAAACCCGCGACTCCCTCAAATCCGAACTGATGGCCTCTCTCGGAGGGAAAACGAAGTGACCCCCGACCTCCTCTTCAAAAACTTCGACCTCCTTATTGAGTCTCCCAAAAACCTTAACCAGATCCGGACCCTGATTCTTGAGATGGCCTTCAATGGCAAACTGATAAATGAAGACACCAGTACTTGGGAGGAGTCCACGATTATTGAAATCTCCGATGAGATCACTCCCGGATTCGCCTGTGGTAGACAACACGTTGATTCGAAGGGCCATGTCCATCTGAGGACCCACAACATTTCAACGAATGGTAAAATGAATCTGAACAAGGTAGTCCGAATCTCATCCGATAAGGTTGACGCAAAGAAATCCTCTATCAGAAAGGGAGACATCCTCTTCAACAACACCAACAGCCAAGAGCTCGTTGGCAAGTCGAGCTTGGTGGAGGAGGACCTCGACTTCGCCTTCAGCAATCATCTCACGCGGATCAGAGTTAACGAGGATATTTATCCAGCCTTTCTGGTTTATCGCTTCGTTTTGCTCTTGAGGAAGGGATTCTTCAGTGAAATCTGTACGCGGTGGATCAATCAGGCAGCCGTAAATACAAAGGCTTTAAAAGACTTACCCTTACTGTATCCCTCCATTACAAAACAAAAACGCATTGTCGCGAAGGTGGATCAATTGATGGGGCTTTGCGATGAGTTGGAGGAGCGGGAGGAGAGGCGGAAGGAGATGCGGGTCCGGGCCAATGGGGCCTGTCTCCACCACCTCACCACCGCGAAGGATGAAAGCGCTTTCTCCAAACACTGGAGGCGCGTCTGTGACCATTTCGACCTCCTCTATGACATCCCCGAAAATGTCCAAGAACTCCGCCAAACCATCCTCCAACTCGCCGTCATGGGCAAACTGGTCAAACAAGACCCGAAGGATGAACCGGCAAAGGTTTTATTGGAGAAAATTGCACAACAGCGAGAGAGATTGGTCAACTCCGGTTCCCTTAGAAAGACTAAACCCTGTCGTCAGTTCTCTTCGAATGAAGTACCACACGAAATTCCGAACAGCTGGACTTGGACCATGCTGGGAGAAATCTCGGAGGTTGGGACAGGGAGTACGCCGTCGCGGACAGAACCGACTTTCTGGAATGGTGGATCTACCCCGTGGATAACCAGTGGTTCAACTTCACAATCACCGATAACGGAGGGAGATGAGTTCGTGACTATGGCAGCGGTGAAAGCTCACCGATTGAGGATTTATCCGCCCGGAGCACTCTTGGTGGCACTTTACGGACAGGGAAAGACTCGCGGCCAGGTCGCCGAACTGGCAATTCCTGCGACCATCAACCAAGCCTGTGCTGCTATCTGCACTTTGGATGGCACCCCAACGATACAAGACTATCTTTTTCTACTTCTTGAGAAGCAATACGAAGAGATGCGGTCATTTTCCGCCGGTGGAGCACAACCAAATCTCAATGTTCAAAAGATCAAAGAAGTATTCGTACCACTCCCACCCCTCGCTGAACAACGCCGAATTGTGGCAAAGGTGAATCAACTGATGGGTTCCTGCGATGACCTGGAAACTAAACTGAATCAATCCCGCTCCGAGAGCGAAAAACTGATGGAAGCGGTGGTGGGGGAGTTGGTCAATGGCAACTGAAGAAGAGGTCACCGGCCCGACTGATAGAGAGGAACAATCCTTTGGTCTTACAAAATGGTTCCTTCCAGAAGAACTTGACAAGCAGTACACAGTCATCGGCTCCGCAAGAGAAAATGGAATTCCTCAGTCAGTTGATATTTCCAGAATCAATATTTTGGTTGGCCCAAACAACTCGGGAAAGAGCCGGTTTTTGCGGGGGAACTTTGCGACCAACTCTGACAAAATACGTATATCGCAGGTCTCTCTTGATTCCATCAATCAAATCTATTCTCAAATCTCACAAGATGTAAGAAAGGGTATTACAAGGGCCAATTTACATCGGATTGGAGACATAGACGTTGATTTTAGAATTGCTCCTCTCAACTACTTGCAAACGAACCAGGACTTTCTTGAGACTCAGGAATCCCAGATCAAGGCAATTCGAACAGCGAATATTCACGATGCAATCCATGAGAACAAAAGGAGTTCACCAAGTTCCGACCACGCCAAACGAGTCCTAGACAATATACATGAAGTAGTCCATGAGATCCATCCTGAGATAAGCGGTTGTCTTCCTTCGAAGGATAGAAGACTAGAATTCCAGAAGATCTACATTCCTGTCTTAAGAGGTCTTCGACCTTTACTTTCTGAAAGACAGATCTTTCCTGAATCGGACCCCGATGAGGTGGTTGAAAAAGAGAGACGCCAAGACCGATATCTTTTGAGGACTGTTGCTGATTACTTTTGGTCCGATGAGGCGTCTAAGAAACCAAGAAAACCGTCTTTGGTCCAGATGTGTCTTTCACGTCTGCATGAAATCTTTACCGGTCTCTCTCTCTATGAGGAAGTTAAGAAAAGTCTGTTGGGCGATAAAGAGAGTCGAGAAAGTATCCGAGTTTTTGAGAACTTTTTAAGCGAGACCTTTTTCGAGAATCTTGATGTAACACTTACTCCCCGGTGGGAAAAAGACGTTCTCACGGTGACTCTTGAGAATGAAAAAGAGCAAGAAATCTACAATCTGGGGGATGGAATTCAGCAGATAATCATCCAGACCTTCCCTTTGTTCTTGAAACGGGATAGCCCAGTAATGTTGTTTGTGGAAGAACCTGAACTCTACCTCCACCCAGGCCTTCAAAGAATCCTGTTGGAGACGTGGCTAGACTTTCCAAACCTTACTGTTTTTCTTACTACGCATTCGAATCATCTACTAGAGATTGCTCTCGAACGGCCCGAGGATGTATCCATTCTAAAGTTCAACAAAAACTCGTCACAAACTCTGGGAGAGAACCCAACCTTCTCCATTCAAAACACAAAGTCGGGAGATTTATCTGTGTTGGATTCGCTCGGGGTCAGGAATGCATCGGTTTTCCTCGCAAATTGTACCATCTGGGTCGAGGGTGTCACAGATCGGATGTACATTCGGAAACTCCTGGAAATCTTCCAGAAGGAGAAACACGAGAACGGAGAGCAGGTGTTTGAGGAGGACAGACATTTTGCTTTTGTTCAGTATGGTGGTTCGAATTTGGAAAACTGGTCCTTTTCGGAAGAACCAAATGGTGACGAACAAAGTGCAAGGGCTGTCTGCAACCGAATTTTTGTTGTCGCCGACCGAGATAAAGGTAAACAGAAGAAACACGATTCATTGAACGCACTCCTTCAAGAAGATTACTATGTGTTAAAGGGTCGTGAAATTGAAAACCTCTTACCTCCCGACGTTCTTCAGTCAGTGATCAAACATTATGAAGGAGACAATCCGAAAATTGTCAAGGAACCTGTCTATAGGGATTACAGATTGAAAAGCTTGGGGACTTTTATTGAAAATATTGTCCTCGGTGACAGGTCAAAGCGGCCCAGATTAGATAAGTCGAAGAAAGTTGGCAAGAATTATCATCCTTACAGCAAGTCATTCACCCTGGATGGAGATGTTCGTAGAGAGAGTACGTTGAAAGATAAAGGCAGGTTTGCAGAAATTGCGATTTCCCAGATGGGACCGGATACGAAGTTGACGACCGGCGCAGAGGACTTGTGTGAGAAGATTTACGAATTCATCAAGAAGCACAATCCAGGGGTTTGAAATTCTATTTTCGAGAATGAAGATGTTGCGGGATCACATCCATAAGTATTAAACCGTGACAGGAATGGACCACCATTATGTGTAAACATAAGAAGTCTTTTACTAGCACTCCTGCCCCAATGTCCATATTGATTGGAGGAACACTGATTGGTCTTCTTATTTTTAGTGCAGTCTTCTTAGTATTGTCTGATACAATTTTTCTGAGTGCATCACACATGAAAGCCCTAACAGCTGTCAAAGATATCTGGAACATCTTCTTCTTTGCCGGAAGTATCTTTACCCTCTATTTTGCTTACAAGAAATTGCTTGAACCATTCCATACTGAAATATTTAAGAAGCAGTTATCTCTTTTCGAAGAAATACTGGAGGTATTCTCGAAGGATGAAGACGAACTCCAAACCAGCTTTGACTATTCGAACATGAAGCTTATGAGCACAGCGTTTCTCTTTGATCAATATAAAAATGGGTATTTACGGTTTCCCGGCACAATAAATGACGTGTCCAAACAAGCAACTTATTCCAGACAGCCTACTAAAGCTATACCTCCGCCGCAGATTCCAACAAAGTACGAGGTATTCTTTACCCAAAATCGTGAACAATACCTGCTGGTGGAAAGAACGGAAGAAAATTGGGAGAACCACGACTACATCTATATCCTCCTCTCAAAACAAACAAAGGATATTGAGGATAAAGTGCGCCAATTTACATATTCACCACTTGTGCCACGATCCCTCAAAGTTCTTTTAGACGATTTTTTAGCTCTGCACGACTCGAATATGACCGCATTACACCGGGGTCTAATAGAGTTATCGGAGGAAATGCCCTCTGGAACTGCTTCCGGTCTTCGCCTCAAAATATCTGAAGACTCATCCTCCCTTGCACACGCGATACTTTTGGGTGACAAAATTTGGCAATATTCTCCGTTATCGCCTATAGCGAGTCAAATTGTTTCCTTTATACGAAATTACTACCGTGTAGATCAAATGTTTCAATGACAACGGGCATTAGATATTAAAGGACTGGTCTAAGACAAAGCGTACTGCTCATTGGGAGTCGTAACGAATAGTACACGTCAAATACTTTGCGTTTCAGAGCGACGAGGGAGGCTACTCGGTCTTCGGTCATGCGGTTTTTTGAGAAAGGGTCACGGCGGGTCGTGATGGAGAGTTTGATGAGGGTGGACATTGACACTTTGAAGCGGCTTCGATCACAGAAGGCGTATGAGGAATGGTTTGAGAAGAACCTCTCACGCCTGGCACGTGCGATCAATAAATCCAATTCGGAGAATTCTCGGGTTCAACCCGGATACAAATGGGGTCATGGGGGGAAAGTCCTGGCCCTTTATGTCAAATCTGTGGTTTTGAACGCCAGGTATTTCACCGATTCCGAGGTCAGCCGAATCGCGGATTGGCTCTATATCCCCGTGGATGGGATCGTCATGGACCGCCTCCGCGCTCTCGGAATTCGACTTCCATTCTCCAGGATCAAAGAAATCGATACCAAGAAGAAATTCTATCTTGTGCAGCAGATCCTTGATGAGGCGGCAGAACCACATGGAA
>JAJDBZ010000560.1 GCA_029261095.1 Candidatus Omnitrophota bacterium
GTATCGGTTGATTCTTTGAGATGGGGTAAACTGCGGAGGATTCTCTACATAATGGATCCCTACTCACAAACCTCCCCACCTCTCTTGAGTACCACCGCGCGGCGAAGTAATACAACCCCGTGAACTCATCCATCCACTTCCCAGTCTGATGCTCCACAATCCGATCATCCGCAGCGTCGTCCCAATCGCTGCCGCCTAAGACATTGACCGGCAGTTCGTTGCCGAAAGCTTCTTGGGTAAAGTGGTAGGCTTCGTTGCCGGAGTCGTCGAGGACGCTGACTACATTGCCGACTGGGTCGTAGGTGTAATAGAAGTCATCGGTGTCGTCGGGGGTGGCGTCGTTGTTGGTGTGGGTGTAGACACGTTTGCCGAGGAGGGAGCCAACTGCCGCGCCGGGGCGGTGGGAGGAGACCTCCAGGGTGCGCCAGGCGTCGGCGGAGGTGATCGTTCCGGAGGTGTCGTAGCGCTCGTCCACTCGCAGCAGGTCGAGGCCGTGGTACTCGTAGCGATGCCAGGAGACGATCGGGGTGTACTCGCCCGAACCGTCTTCGCGCTCGATCCGCTCGGACAGCGCCCCATCGCAGGAGAGGCAGTAGCGGTACTCGACCCGCCCGGAGTGATTGGCGCTGTCGTTCTCAACCTTGACCGCGGTTTCCATCTGGTCCCTCGGATTCCACTCGTACTCCCACCGCAACTTCTCGTCCCAACTCCCCGAGGCCTTCTCCTCCTTCATCGCCTGGGTCAGGTTCCCGTTCGCGTCGTACTCGTAAGACCACCGGGTGTCACCGTTGGACCCGGTCCAGGAAGCTCCGTCATACCGCTTCTTCAACTGGTTCAGCGTATTGTACTCGTAAGTCCAGTCCACCGAAATCTCCGTTGTGGCGTCCACCGCCTCAATCGAAAGCGAGGTGCGGTTGCCGATTATATCATATCTACGGGACCAGATGACAGAATTTCCTCATTCACACACATAGAACACATGCCCGTCGATCTGGATATTGATTTCTTCAAGTGTCCCTTTTTTAATATTTAGTTCGACTAACACTTCGCACGGCTTTCGGTTCGGCTGAGCGCACATTCGAAATAGCAGCGAATCACTATACTTGTCATATGTCGGATATGGAAATATTTCAAAGGTGCGGAAAAGATTGCTGACCGAATGGGTTTTGGAGTTAAAGAGCATTAATGAGGTACTAAAGTCATCGTTTGACCTCAGAAAGCCAATCGTGCTTTCATCAATTGGGAATACCCAGTCCCCAGATCCGATCTCAGTCAGAGTATTCTCGCTTGTATTGCAAATATAAACATTGTGATCAAAGGACAAATAAATCTCGTCTGTGTCTTCCACTACCAGTCCATAACCGACTGTCTGAGGACCCATAGATTCAACCATATCAATTATTTCTGTAACTCCACTCCGTGTATTGAGTAGAACAAGAGAGCCTTCCGTGCCTCCTCTATGCTTATTGGATCCTACGAACACGATGTCATTCTTTTTCCCCACCCAAGAGGTACTCTTCACTTTCCAACCTGTCGCCATTAGATTCGACTTGGTATACAGTCTCTCCTTTTCCTGATCCCCCTCCCTCTGAATGATGGATATTCCGCGATCTGATACGACTGCAAGCGTCGATGTTGCTGAATTCGGAACAACTTGATGGATTAACTCATCGTGAACATACACGCGGTTTGCTTGTCCAGATTCCAAACTGATCCTATGAATCTCATTCTTGGTCCACACAAATGTGTCACACTCTGAGGATGTCGCTGTCGCCATGCATCGGACAAACGAGAAACAGATGGCGAGGTAACACAGGGTCCAATTTTTTATCATTCTAGTTTTAGGCAGCATTGGTCCAATAACCACTCCGTATATCCGATACATGTTTTGGAAAGCGGATTGCACCCGTACTTGAACGGATTTTGAAACCGCGCACCAAACAAGCAAGAAACAATCTGCGAACACGCTGGTTTATGAGCACACTTGATGGTGTTGGCCTGAAGTCCATATCTCAATTTTCCACTGCATTTTAGTTTCGTGTTATCTGTGGAGTACGCTGCACCCTGATACTTGGTGTCTGGAGATTTTACGATCCCATCGACGATCTTAAGATCAAAACAGTCTTCATCTGTATATGTGGCTGCTGGCCAAAACCCTGCACTTCCACTTCCCCAACCACCCGCACTTTCCCATTCTACCCAGTGGTGCCCTATTATTCCTTTTATCAGGTTATGCCTCCGTTTGTGCCGAACGACCCCACAAACTAGACCTTTCGGGTCCACATTTGAAATTGGGTTATTTTCCACAAACCGATATTGTTCTTCTGACCACTCTAAAGGATCCCGAGCCACAAACCGCCCCACCTCCCCGTCATACCACCTCGCCCAGAAATAATAGAGGCCCGTGAACTCATCCCTCCATTTGCCGGTTTGGTGTTCCAGAATCCGGTCATCTGCCGCGTCGTCCCAATCGCTGCCTCCCAGGACATTCACCGGGAGTTCGTTGCCGAAGGCTTCTTGGGTGAAGTGGTAGGCTTCATCGCCGCTGTCGTCCACGACACTCACCACATTACCGACCGGATCGTACGTGTAAAGGAAATCTTCCGTGGTGTCCGGGGTGGCGTCGTTGTTGGTGTGGGTGTAGACGCGTTTGCCTAACAGTGAGCCGATGGCGCCGGGGCGATGGGTGGAGACCTCCAGGGTGCGCCAGGGGTCGCTGCTGTCGATGCCGTCGGCGGGGGTGTCGTTGTCGTAGCGCTCGTCCACTCGCATCAGGTCGAGGCCGTGGTACTCGTAACGTTGCCAGGAGACGATCGGAGTGTACTCGCCCGAACCGGCTTCGCGCTCGATCCGCTCGGACAGCGCCCCATCGCAGGAGAGGCAGTAGCGGTACTCGACCCGCCCGGAGTGATTGGCGCTGTCGTTCTCAACCTTGACCGCGGTTTCCATCTGGTCCCTCGGGTTCCACTCGTACTCCCAACGAAGTTTTTCGTCCCAACTTCATCCTGAAGTCTCGGGAGAAAGCAGGATTTCGTTTTCCAGAAAGTGGGCCGCGTACTGCACCGCCTGTTCGACATCCTCGGCGGCAAGATGAGGGTATTTTTCCACAATGGTGGCGATGCTCCCGCCACTTGCGAGAAGTTCCAGAACGAATTCAACGCTGATGCGGGTTCCCTTGATGCAGGGTTTTCCTCCAAGGATTTCGGGATCGCAGGAAATTCTTTCGTACATTTCGGTCACCTCGAATTCATTCTACAGTGAGTTCGAGGTGAATTTCCAGAAGAAAGGAGATTCACCCGTCCCCATCTGATCCCTCGGACTCCACTCGTACTCCCACCGCAACTTCTCGTCCCAACTCCCCGAGGCCTTCTCCTCTTTCATCGCCTGGGTCAGGTTCCCGTTCGCGTCGTACTTGTAAATCCAGTCCACCGGGTGTCACCGTTGGACCCGGTCCAGGTCGTTCCCGTGTAGCGCTTCTTCAACTGGTCAGCGTAAGGAAGCCTTCACTAATCTTCGTATCGCCACCAAAGAAGGGGCCCTATAGGGCAAGACTGGAGCTTGTAGGCCTCGATTCTGTTTCCCTCGGCAACATTCACAAGGTAGATGGTTGCTTCACAATTCTTGAAATTTGGAAAACCCTCAGGGTACGCTATCCATTCTCCATCCGGCGACCATGATAATTGGCCCCAATGGTAGGTCTGTTCAGGGAATTTCAGATCTGTTTCCTGGAGAATTTCCGTAGTCTTGTTATTCCTGTTGAATACTCTGATTTCGTTTCCGGTTCGGTAAGCAATAGCCGTTCCATCTGGAGAAAAACTTGCCCACCCGCCCTTCTCTACAACCTCCGTATAGGAACTTTTCAAGTCTAAGATCGAGATTTCGTCATCCTTCGTGCAGTACAATAATTCCGTACCAGAAGGATTCCAGGAGATGGGACCGCGAACATTCTTCTCAACAACCAACTCTTCAATGCGTGGGACATCCATGGACCGAATATACAAACTTCCCGATCGTAAATATGCGAACATTCTGGTTACATCATTGTAACTCAAAAAAGAAATAACGGATCCTGACCAAAGGGTTTCTTTGCTACTAATCGCTGGCTCACAGTATACTACAGAGCCTGAAGAAACATCATTGACAAGGTAAACTAAACTGTGGGACCGTCTAATTATGGTTGGACACTGAATACTAATTGTCGGTGGTGCATTAATAATTGTTGAGCTTTCGTTAGTGCTAAGATTGACCAATCTTAGGAAATTATTTCCAACATCAAGAATCAGCTCACTGGTCGGCAGAATAACTGATCCTTTTGCCATACCTGGAGTAGGTACAGCAAAAACGGTAAATGAGTAAGTCAACCAGACCAAGGCAAGGCAAATGTGAAAACTGGCTCGATGTACAATCGCACAACAGGAATACATAGGGGCCATCCTATCGTCAGTTACAGTGCATCTCAACATGTATGTCCCCCCCCCATGAATGTTGCTTCCTTCACACGAATACAGGCCATCATTTGCATTTTCTACAGGGTCACCAACTTCGCATCTCTTGTGGCCTTTTTGGGTCCATTCGCAGCATGTGAGACCTCTGACCTGCCCCCCCAAAACGATCCCAATTTAGATGGTACAATTCGGGATCGAATTACCGACGAAAGGGGCAGGAATGGTGGCAAAACGAGGAACGAAGATTGAGAAGATCATTGAGACACTGAGGAAGGTTGAAGTTCTTGTGAACCAAGGAGACACGGTGGCTTTAGCGTGTCGCAAAGCAGAGTTGACCACCTCCCCGTCATACCACCACGCCCAGAAGTAGTAGAGTCCCGTGAACTCATCCATCCACTTCCCAGTCTGGTGCTCAACGATGCGATCATCCGCCGCGTCGTCCCAGTTGCTTCCGCCTAAAACATTGACGCGGAGTTCGTTGCCGAAGGCTTCCTGCGAGAAGAGATAGACTTCATCGCCCGAGTCGTCCATGACGCTGACTACGTTGCCGACGGGGTCGTAGGTGTAGAAGAAATCCTCTGTGTCGTCGGAGGTGTCGTCGTTGTTGGTGTGGGTGTAGACACGCTTGCCGAGGAGGGAACCGATGGCGCCCGGTCTGTGAGAGGAGGCCTCAAGGGTGCGCAAGATTTAGACGCCTAATGGATAAATCTTCTGGGAAGAGAGAGTTGCTTTGGCGTAAGCGAGACAAGCGAGGATGTCCTCATGAGTGAGGCCCGGATAATTCTCAAGGATCGATTCCTCGGTCCACTCTTGTGAAAGGAGCTCAAGAATAAACTCCACCGTGAGACGGGTCCCTTTGACCACGGGTTTTCCGACCATGATCTCTGGATCGACAACGATTCTTTCTTCCCATTCCATTGAATCAGACTCCAACCTTTCCTTGGGATGAAACCATTTCCTTAACTATGCCTTGAATTCGGGTTCCGTTCAACGGACTACTAGATTGCCGGAACAGAATCTCGCTACAACTCCCTGAGGCCTTCTGCAGAATCTTCGAGTCGGAGGCCCCTCTCATGCCCGCTTCTTCAACTGGTTCAATGTATTGGACTCGTAAGTCCAGTCCACCGCCTCAATCGACAAGGAGGTTCTGTTTTCGACACTATCATACCCATATTCGTAGGAATATGCACCGAAAGCTGCGTGGTTTTTCTTGAGTTTTTGCCACATGTAATCTTCCGGTAATGTTGAGGTCCTAAGATTCATGCCGTAAACTGAATCGATCTTAGACCGGAGGCTGAAAGTGCGGGTATTGGTTGTCGAGGATGAAAAACGGCTTCAGTCCTATGTGAAGCGAGGGTTGCGGAATGCCGGTTATGCGGTCGATGCTGCCGATGATGGGGAAGAGGGACAATGGTTGGCGGAATCGAACGACTACGATGTGATTGTCCTTGATTTGATGATACCGCGACGAGATGGCTTGACAGTCCTCAGGAATCTCCGTTCTCAAGGCAAGAAGACTCACATCCTCATCCTAACCGCGCGGGATTCCATCGATGATCGCGTAAGGGGGCTCCAGCAGGGAGCCGATGACTATCTCGTGAAACCTTTTGACCTCCTGGAACTGTTGGCAAGAGTTCAGGCGCTGGCTCGGCGCACCTATGGCGACAAAATTCCACGTCTTGAGATTGGGGACATTACCATCGACACCGCCTCCCGCACCGTCGTCCATCAAGGGCGGGAAGTCGATCTTCGTCCGCGTGAGTACGCCCTTCTCGAGTATCTGGCTCACCGCCACGGCGAAGTTGTTTCGAGGACAGAAATCGAGGAACACATCTACGACGACCAAGTCGATGCCATGAGCAATGTGGTCGATTCCTCGATATGTATCCTGCGCAAGAAACTGGGGCGGTCGGGCGAACCATCGATCATCCAGACACGACGGGGAATGGGGTATATCTTACAAGACCCGAGCCATGGCTGAGGGCCCGGAGAAACAACCCACGCATTTCTTGAATAAAGATTGGGAAACAAAGTTTATGATTGGCTCGCGTGAGAAGGCTCCACCAAAGGCATTTACGTTGATCGAGTTGTTAGTTGTCATCGCCATCGTGTTGATACTCGTCACACTGGCCCTTCCCAACTTTCTGAATGCTCTGACCCAATCCAGAGTGGCACGTGCCATGGCCGAATTACGAAGTTTGAATACCGCTGTCCAATCCTATTTTACCGATCACAAATCGATTCCACTCTCCGCCGACGAAAACGGTCTTCCGATAATCCCCTATCCACCCATCGGGTTCGGGCCCGAGGTATTTCAAACACGCCTCTCCTCGATATTGACCTCGCCGTCCGCCTATATTCAAGCCATCCCCCATGACCCCTTCGCATCCGACGAAGCTGAACCCGACGACCCACGAGCATTCGAAGGCGCGACCTATCATTATGGCACCGCCGAGTA
Source organism: Candidatus Omnitrophota bacterium (assembly GCA_029261095.1). Classification (GTDB taxonomy): domain Bacteria; phylum Hinthialibacterota; class Hinthialibacteria; order OLB16; family OLB16; genus JACKFH01. The sequence goes on from JAJDBZ010000560.1 coordinate 6,904, forward strand.
CGCTCTGGCCAATGATGGGTTCGAGGGGGCGTTCAAATTCGCTCTATTTGCTCGGTTGCTGGGAGCAGCCCCCGAGTCGATACACTACTATCTCGCCAGCCATGGCCCGGATTATGACCATGATGACGACGAAGTCTCCACTGACATCGACGCTGCGGCTCCATATAGTCCCACCAATGGAACGGGTTCCAGCGGAGACCTAGTTTACCTGGGACCCAGCCATGGATTCGCTCATTGATAGGTTCGGAAAGGATCGAGGACCGTTGTTCCAATCCATTCATTTTCGTCTTCTTTCTCTGGTTGCCGCGATTGTCGCCGGTACCGTCGTATTGCTCTCCCTTTACGTGCTCCGAGGATTCGTGGACGCCTCGGTGTTCCAGTTGGAGCATGAAGCCACTCTGCTCTCGGACACCGTGAAAGCCTCGATTCTTCCCGCGTTAGTCGGAGAACCAAACTTTGTCGCTATTCAATCTCAGGTCGACCGAATCGCAGAGGTTCGAGAAAAAAACGATATCGAAATCAACATTCTCTTGCTCGATGCAAATCGGACTTCCATCGTCGCCAGCAACATCCCGGATAACATCGGGACGCCTTCCATCTATGAACACCGCGACACACTTTCAGCATTGGAGAATCATCAAACGATCTCTTTCATTGGGCGTGATGACCAAAGTTCCAACGAACCGGTCAAACCTCCCGGACACCCCGACCATTACATCGCTCCCGGTCATCGATTTATCAGTGTCACACGTCCGCTTTCATCCGACCACGATAGATATGGAGCGATCAACACGAAAATTTCTTTATTTGATATTGACCAAAGGCTCGGCAAGATACGTCGAGGAATCATTCTTGTCGGTGTGCTCCTTCCGCTCTTCGCGGTGGTGTTGATGGGGTTTGCAGTTAGTCGAGGTCTCAAACCTTTGAACCGTATTGGTGAGGAAGTAGCGGCAGTGCGCGCCGAAAGCCTGGCGCGGAGATTCGACACCGATCGTCTCCCAACAGAACTGCTCCCCATTGCCGAAAGGTTGAACGAGTTATTGGAACGCCTTGAAACCTCCTTTCAACGGGAAAGACGTTTCACCGCTGATGTCGCCCACGAGCTGCGTACACCGATCGCGACATTGAAAACTATTACCCAAGTCGGTTTGCAGGAACTCGGTCAGAAGCAGAGTTCTTTGGATAAACCGGAAATCCTGGAGGACATCTTCGAGGTCACCCTGGGGATGGAGCGATTGGTGAATCGTCTTCTTACTTTGGTCCGATGTGAATCGAATCAAATTGACATTCGTTGGGAAGAGTGCGATCTCGGCGTGATGACTCGGGAAACTTGGGAGACCTTTCTTCCTCTCGCGGAGGAAAGGGATGTTCTACCTCAGTTGTCCTTGAACGGTCGTGCCAACATGATGACGGACAAAATACTCGCGGCCGGCATGCTGACCAACTTGATATCCAACAGCGTTCAGTATTCCCAACCGGAGGGCGAAATTGCCTGCTCAGTCAAAGCTGAAGACCAATCGGTGGTTTTCGAGATTTCGAATTTAAGCAACGGATTAAACCAAGAGGACCTCGGGCACCTACTCGAACCCTTCTGGCGAAAGGACGAAGCCCGATCGAGTTCAGTCCACTGTGGAATTGGTCTCAGTCTTGTCTCTTCCTATGCCAGAGTGATGGGTGTCGAATTCACTGTCGGTTTATCTGAGGAGGGGATGTTCACCGCCAAACTCAGGTTTCCAAAAGAGAGACCCTCTCACACGAGTCAACCCCAAACTTCAATGTAGTTCAATTTACCGCCCCCATTTTACGAGGTCGCCGTGACTTCGTGTTCCGTTCGTTGGACTGTAGGTTCGTGGACTCCCTGCTTGGACAATATCCCTGGCCATCGCCCACTCCCCGTAGTTGTGTTCACCGTTCGGGCCCGGAGATAGAAAGATCCAATCGCCCAGGTAACGCTCGTCTGGGTCGAATGCCAGGTTTCCGGTGCATTGTCCCTGAGTGATACTTCCTCCCGCCGCGGCGCATTTCCAACCCAGAGAATAAACCCTGTAATGGACAAGAGCGCTGCTACGGTCTCCGAGTCCGTTTCCGGCTGAGTCTACGGCGATTTGAGCCACCTGAAACTCATCGACCGGGATGTCAGTCACATAGGCGACCGGAGTCGTCAACTGGCTGTAGATGACATTGCTACCTTCGCCCCCGGTCGGGTACCCCCCGGATGGATCGATTCCCACATTCTGCATCTCGAACCCATCGGCCATATGTCTTCCTCGGTCTGTGAAATA
>JAJDBZ010000057.1 GCA_029261095.1 Candidatus Omnitrophota bacterium
GATCGAACCGTCGGGAGAAGACCCGAACGCCGATCTCTATGCTGAGAAGACCAATGATGAAATCCTTTTCGACATGATGGCCCCCTGGTTTTACATGGGGTTCCGAAACATCATTAACAACGAGGAACAAGGCCAGTTCAAGAATACCAACACCCAAAGGAAGTCGGGTTGGTTGTCTGTCGGCGGCACACTCGAGGGGGCGGAAATCATCCACATGGACCCGGACAAGGCAGTGGTCCAGTTCGCCGATGCGACTCATGAGTTCCTTTATGTTCCCGAGTTCCCCGAGAAACTGGACCCGACTGTACCCAGGACCCCTGAGCAGATCAGCGCGGCTCAAAGAAGATATTCCCAAGTGTACATGCCAAAGTTCATTAAACAGGGTAGGGAGTATGACCGGTTGAGGGGCCAGAAATCGTTTGTGATCCCCACCAAGAAAGAACAGACCGAATCGGGTCTTGAGTATCTGGAACACGCTCGAAAATTCGCTGAGGATGCCGCCGTTAGAACTCCCCCTAAAGAAGCTCTCATCGACGCTTCAGAATTGACCGAAGACCAAAGGGAGGCTCACGAACGGTACACCGAAATGTTCGAAAGGGACCCCGCAGATGTCCTCCAGAACATCGAATCCCAAAGGCAGGCCCTTGAGGACGAGCTTGTCGGTGGTACGGGTGACTCCTCAGGCGGTGGATCGGAACCCGGTTCCGAGTAGCCTCATCCAACAGAATCCAACTGTGACGCTTCAAGGCACCTGTTTTTCCCGCATTGATCGGCCGATAATGGATGAAGGGCTAGAAACTTTTCCATTATGAAACGGCTAATACTAACGATCGCGATTCTTGGCGGGGGCGTGTCCGGGTGGATTTGGATCCAGAACGATTCCCCACCTGTCTTGGAAACGATTCCAACCACGAAATTGAACATTGACCCGGTCGAGAATCCAGGCGCGTTCTTAGCCGACCAAGTGTCCCTTCTCGCCGATTCCGACCCTGGGCGTATGGATCCTGTCGCATCCGCCACTCCGGAAACTGACGCTAATGTCGCGGACTCAGGAGTCTCCCCCCAAGAAATTGCAGAGGCCTATCCAGGAGGATTGTTGTATGTCTCGGAGGAATCCATCCCCAGGGTTGCCGAGAGCGCGAATCCAGACGATCGGTTTCTGCGTCAGGTCGCGAGCCAGTTTGCCTATGTTGAATTTAAGGGGACTATCGGGGGCCGATCCTTGGCATCGTTTTGTATTGACCCAAAGACAGGCGACAGAGAAATCGCCGGAGAAGGGGACACCTATCGCGAAATAACCATTGCGAAAGTTCAGAAAGAATCAGTCCTGCTCACTTACAAATCAGCGGCTCCCCTCAAGAAACCTCTTGTGCAACTCGACATCGAGTACAAGCCGATGAACCAATTAACACCTGAAGAAGCGGAGGCCCGCCACCAACGCTATCAAGAACTTTATGGAAACCGATTCCAAGCCGCGTCCTTGGAATACCGGAAGAAGAACGGAGGGAAAGTAGTCAATCCTCCCAGTTCGGAAGACCAGCTAATCGCCGCGCAAGTTTATCAAGAGACATACGGAACTTTCTTCCGCGAAATGCAGGAAGAGGATTCCGAAGAAAACAACCGTGACTTTCCCCTGGATGCACCGACCATGGAGGAAAGTGTTTCGGACTATTTTGAGACCTATTGGCCAGACCAGGTTGAATGGGAAATTTCGGATGAAGAAGCGACAGAGGGAGAATAGGCATTTTGGAATCACAACAATCCAATCGAGGAATCATCCTCTGTATCGTTACCCTACTATTTGCCATGGGTTGTTCGAACGAAGAGGAGCCAGCGACAGATACTGCGGAGCCAACCACAAGAACCAGTGTTGAAGCCCCACCCTCGGCCTCGGAAGAAACCACAGCCCCCAGCGATCCGGTTGTCGCCAAAGTTGGCCCACTAGAATTTCATTTGAACGATCTCCTTAAACTGACCCAAGAAAATGAAACCAGCAAACTCCTGAAGGAGTCCGACGAAGAAGCCATAGAGAGGCTCCGCTCCATCAGAAAAGAGACCCTGACTCGGATGATTGACCGGCGACTCCTTATCCTCGGGGCGGCCCAATACCCGGAATGGGTCAGCGATGCCTCATGGGAGGAAGAGGTGCAGGTACTCTATTCCACCTTGGGGACAGAGGAAATCGAACGTCGGCGAACAGCATCTGGCGCGACCAAAGAAGAATTCGATGAACAATTCGGGAAGTTTGTCAGAGAAGAAATGATGATCCGCGAACTAGTCGCGCGTGAAGTGAACAGCGTAACTCCCGCCACCGAGGAGGAACTTCAGAAAAAGTACGAAGAAGAACGCGATACCCACTTCACACGACCCGACAGTTGGGCTGTTTATCATATTGATCGCTACATTCCTCGTGAAGAATCAGAACAACTGCCAACCCTCTTGGAGGAACTGGAGGGGATCCGATCCAAAGTTCATGAAGCGATCCGCGATGCTACCTCTATCAAAGATAAAGCCGTTCTTATGGAGCCCCATGTAAAAGAACACAGTCAGGCCGAAGACGCACAGACTGGGTACGCCTATATTTACGATAATCCTGAAGTGAGTTTCGACTCTGAGTTCTTGAATCGAGTTCGAACCGCGACCTTGGGAGAACTTTCGCCGGTTTTCGAGCTAACCGGCAACGAGGAGCGTGTTGGCGGCTGTTTCTTCCTTGTATTTCAGCATCGCCCCGGCGAAACGGTGAGTTTTGAGAATGCGCAGAGGATATTAGAGAAGAAGATGATGGAGGAAGCCACCAAGGACAACCGCGACGAACTATTCGATCGTCTGGAAAAACAGTTCCCGGTTCAGGTTTTTGAGGACTTCCTCTACCAGGGTATGGACCCTTAATCTGGCAAACCTTCAGGATCGGCTCACACAAAGAATCTCTCCCTCGGCCCATAGGGGTTTTCCTTTTCTTCTAAAATCAGGGAAGATTGGGTTTTCATAGACGGATACCATCGGATGAATAAAAGACACTAGGACGATTAACTGTGAATTTGGAATCTAAAGCGACCGAAGGCGAGATCACCCTGGCGGGATTGGTCAAATTGGCAGTAGGGTCTTGGAAGATGCTTGTCGTGGTCGGAGTTGCGGCTGGCATCGTTTCCGCACTGATTCTTCAACTCATGCCCCCAACCTACGAGGCTTCCTCGACAATTTTGGTGACTCGGTCTCGCGCAAACGACCAAATGGTCGGCTTGGACACAACCGTTATCGAACTCGATTCGTTCGCTGCGGCTCTTCAGAGCGAAGCAGTCCTCGAACGAATCTTCCATATACATCATCTCGATCGGGAACCCTATGAATTTGACTTGGATCGGTTCGGCGATTCGATCTCCATTTCCCCTCTCAGAAATGAGAACTCCATCAATATCAGTGTAAAATTGCCCGCGATTGACGAGGACACACCTGAATTAGTGGCCACACTTGCCAATGCATTCGCAGCCGAAGCCGACACAGTGTCGAAGCGCATTTTAGAAGAGGATATCAACCGGTCACTCGTTTTTTACGAATCACAATATGCGGAATCCGAGAAACGGCTTGAAGGTATCCAAGCGAAGGTCTTTCAGGTCAAGTCGACTGCTCCCATTGAGGAAAAGACTCGGTATATCACCAACCAGGAAATGCTCCAGCGCCAGCTCCAAGCATCCTGGGCTCTGGCTGTGGCTGACCTAGAACAGAAAGAGCCGAAGATGGAAGTCCTGCACAGTATTTTGGCGGATGAGGAACCCGTGCGTGCGGTGACCCGCCTCCTCGAGGAAGAGCCCGCGCTCTTGGAGGTCGTTTCTGACAGAACGGGTCTATCATCGACCGAACTCTACAGCGCGACCAGCACCTCAGAGCTCCTCAACGATGTCTACACGAATGTCCGGTCTCTTTATGACGAGACCCTCGCGGATGTCGCTGGCCTGAGGAGAGCAGTAGAAGAGCTGCCCAAGGAGATCGATCGGTGCACCACCAACATGCGAGAGGCTGAACGGATTCTCAGTGCGAGTCAGGCCCTTATCGATCACTACGTTAACCTTCTCGAGACCGCACACCTTGGGTTCCGCGAGGTCTACAAGAAGTATGAACTTGCCAAGATCTCCATCATCTCCGACCGCCAAGATCTTCTAGGCGAATGGATTCGGGCCTTCCCGCCACAAAAAGTATCCGGCTTGCCTAAACCATTCCTGGTGGTCACCTCGGTATTGCTGGCAATGTTTCTCTTTCTTGTCTTCCTGTTCTTTGTCGAGGTTATCCGAGTCTCGCTTAGAAATCCGTAGTTATTCATCGGTCCGATTGGATTGCCATCTCCACCCCTTTTTTGTTATGATACGGAAAAAGGTAAGTTTTTTACCAAATTCGCCGATGATAAATTCAGAGGCGTTACCACCCCTATTTTAGGGAAAACCTGCTTTTCGGGCAGACAGTTCAGTCTTTCGGCGGTTGGGAATAAAGGCGGAACTTGCATAATCTGTCCTAGAAAGCGGAGTAATCTTAGTTTCAAGGAGTTTGCGATGCGGTTGAGGACCCTCTTTTTCCAATTCATGATGGTTGCACTGCTCCCGTTAGCGGGGCTTCAGGCTGGCGAACCAGGCAGCGGTGTCGCCCCCCAATATGGCGCGGCCCCCCCTGCGGACACATCGGCTCCCATACAGCCAAGCTTTTCATACGATCAGCCAGTCGCATCAGCACCTTCTGCCGGCGGAGCGAACTGTACCGTCACATGCTATCGGCCCGTCCAAAAGACTCGTGAGGTCACCTGCCAAAAGCGGGTGTGTCGCTATCGAGATGAGACCCGTACTTGTAAGAAGCCAGTTTATCGATGCGAAACCAAGACTCGCGAGGTGACCTGTTGGAAGAACGAATACAAAACTCAGAACAAACGAGTCACATCCTGCCAGACAGTCGTTGACGAGAACGGATGTTGCGTTCCCCAGCAGATCGTCTGTGATGTCCCTTGCCAGGTGTTGGTCCGGGTTCCCTACAAAGTATCGCAGGATTACCAAGTCGTTGTTTGCGATTGGGAACAGGTGGAGTACACCGTGAAGGTTCCTTATTGGGACACCGAAGAATTCACCACCACTCAAACCTATTGTGAATACGAGCCATACGAAGTTGAAATGACATGCTGCAATCCATGCCGCAACACAGGTTGCAGTCCAGCGAGCCCCTGTGGCAATTGCGCCGGAAAATCACGTTGGTGGTTGTAAGGGTATAGCCTCAATATCGGAGATTAGGAATCCCCACTGAGTTTATCGCTCGGTGGGGATTTTTCGTTACCAGAGGACCCTCTTCCTTGGAGGTTCTCCACAACCACACGCCCCGCGACTTGAGACCAAGCCAAACCTCCCGCGAGATTGACGAAGAGAGAGGGCCATGAGAATAGATCCCAATCGTCGTAGCTCATCCCTGGGTGCCAGACGATTGACCAACAGACTGTCACAAGAACAGTGACATGGACTCCCCCTATCCAACCATGCCATTTCCGGAGACCAAAACGTGCCAACAAGATTAAGCCGAATGGCATCGAGACTGCATAGAACCACCCGAGTTCCTTCCAGTGTTCCCACGAAAGAATGGGATACCGTGTCAGTGTCTCTCCGACATCCAAGAGTGGAAGGAGCCATTTTCGTTGCGGTAATCCCCCAGCGTTTCCCATGAGTAGAAACCCAATCATCAACCCCATGGTGACTACAACCGATACCAGAAGTGGCCTCAAGGTATCTTGAGACAGGGGACGCAGCGCCCAAATGACGCCGGGCCAAACCATGAAGACCATCGGATGCGAAAAAGACGCGATGACGAGGACAGAGAAAAACAGGAATGGACTGGCGCGCGACGAAAGGAGTTCACGTAGCAGGTAGAGAGTCCAAAGAGTGAGCGCGAACGGCCACGGATAAGTCTCTTGGTGGCCGATAAAAACCAGCGGTAAACAGCTTAATGCGATTGGCAACCAAACTTTCCAGTTTGAAGATATCTGGATCAAGGCTAGAAAAAAGAACCCCCCCGCGAGGCAACTGGAAAGGGAGACGCAATCGCCAGGGCTCCAGCCGAAATCACGAAGGCCCAACCAAAGACACTTATGAATAACAACAACGAGTGGAGCGCGGAAAAAAAAATAGATGGGTCTCTCAACCAGAGAGACAATCCAAGCGGAATCGCCACCCGCCAAAGCAAACCCGCGCAATTGGAATAGAATGAAAGGAACAACGATCAAAAAGAAAACGACCTGAAGGATCTTTTTCATTGGCTGGACAGAGCGTTTCCCCTTTGGTCATGCTCCGTTCTAGGATTGATCTCCGTCTTCCTTGGGAAATTCGATTCTCCACACTTTGTGGTTATCCGGATCCGCCACAAGGAGCGAGCCATCCGGCAATAGGAGGAGATCGCTGGGCCTTCCCAGCTTGGGCCGATTCTCATCCTCTTTGGCGGTGGTTCCTCGAATACGGATACCTGAGGATTTTTCACCCTCCATGATGACCTCCATCGCCTTCTCTCCCGGCCGCAAGCGACAGACTCGGTTGTTCTTCCCTTCGGCCCAATACAGTGTGCCATCAGGTGAAACTTCTGCAGTTACCGGGAAATTCAGATAGATTCCCGGGTGCTTCGGAGTCATGGTCTCGCTAATGGGCGGGCCAATGAGGACCTCGACCTGGCCGCTGGTTGAGGCAGAATAGATCTGGTTGGTACCAGCATCCACGATGAGTAGGTTTCCCCTGGAATCGTGAACTACATCAATCGGCCTTTTTAAGGGAAGGTTGGCCTTACCGTCGGCTCCCGCAAATGTAGTGATCTTCCCATTCGGATCGATCCGACGCACCTTTGCGTTCATCTGATCGGCGACAAAAAGAGAACCGTCAGGTCCGATCGATATACCCGAAGGAAAATTCATACCCGCATTGAGTGCGGGCCCCCCATCTCCACTAAAAACGCCGAGTCCGAAGAATCCTTCACCGCTTCCTGCAATGGTATGAATCATCCCATCCGATCGAACCTCGCGGACTCGATGATTCCACTGATCAGAAATCAAAATGGATCGCGAAGCGTTTACCAGCACACCGCAGGGCTTGGTTAAGAAGGCTTCAGTCGCCGGTCCACCATCTCCAGCGAAACCGGCAAAACCGCAACCGGCTATCACTCCGATGGAACCGCCTTCACCGATGCGGAAGATCTGATTTGATTCTCCATCTGAGACTAACACCCCTCCCTTTGGTCCGAAGGCGAGCCCGTTTGGGGAGACGAGCGCGGTTGAAGTCGCGGATTCCCCGATCCCATTCCACTCCGCAGACCCGCTTCCTGCAAATGGCGTGATGCTCGGGTCAACAGCCTGAACTTGGATTGAGACAAGAAGTATCAAAACTGCCAGCAATAGTCGAATCATAAATTCATTTCCTATTCAGAATCAAAGACTTCCATCAGATGGGTGCTTACCGACTCGATGACACGGCGAACCACTTTGGGATCGAGACGAAGGTTTTTCGCAACCACATTGGAATCGAGGGACAATTGTGTATCCGCTGAACCATCCGGTGCGTTCTTAAACTTTCCTTCGTTGAGAAACTGAGTGTATGTCTGCCAGATTCTTTCAATGACCCGCTCGTCTTTACCCGCAAGGGCGGAAACTCGTTTCAGATCAATGTCGAAGGATTCTCTCTCTCCCTTCGGTTTGGCCTTAACTGGTTTCTCAGTTGCGGTTTCAGTCGCTTCAGTTTCCCCAGGAATTGTCGCTCCATAAGGCAAGCCATGCTTGGGCCGAGGTTTTTCTCTGCGCCATTTCTCGAGCCGCTGTGTGCGACGTTCGGCGAGCCTTTCCTCTCCTTCTTTGGATATACCGCCGGGGACCTCGAGAACCTGAGGGAGACCTTGAGTTCGATAAGCGACGAAACTCATGGGCCGCACATAGACTTCGTAGGTTCTCCCCTGTTCACGGAGAATCTGTCCAAACTCCACAAGTCTCCCCATTGCGGCTTCATCAATGTATTCGCACTCATAGAGATTGAGGACTACAGATGCCCGAAATTGGTCGACGATTTTGGTGATCGCTTCATCCGCTTGGTTCAGAGTCGTCGAATCCAAGGATTCGGCGATACTGAGGACCACGCCATCTGAGGATCTTTTAGTTTCGATCAGGACTTCCGTCACGGTATCATCCCTTAAGTGTTCGGTATCGGTCGACCCATTTCACCCGCCCGATAGCGGATTACGCGTATGATAAAAGTTTTCCACGGCGGAACAACCTGAAAAGGATTACCTCAATAGGATAATTCCTCAAAGGTTTCGGAATTCCCCAGGTCCTACGGCACCGGTTACCGCAGGTGATTCGCTAAGAATTTCATCATCAGGTCGGAACGCTTGGGACTCCCTTTTTCGATACCCGCATGGACATGGCACTCCAAACCCAACCCATCCATTTCTTTTTTCAGGGCTATCCCGAAACGGGGATGATGGATTCCGATACTTCGATCGCTAATCGGTGTATCCAATCGACTCGTATAGGTCATCAAGACGGGTGGATCATCAGGGGTCAGGTGATTGATCGATGAAACCTCCTCGAAAAGAGCGTATTTTTCTTGGGGAAGTTCATCCAGTTTCTTCAAATCCACATCGAAGAGATCCGCTAATGCGGAGGTTTGGTAGGTATCATTCTCGGGAAAGAGATCACGTATGAAGCGAGGGTCATATGAGGACTGCCCTTGATCGACCGCCATGCAAGTTAACCTTGTGGACTGACGTAGAACTGGGTCGTCGTTTCCCGGATCGGCCAGGTCATCATGGAAGCCGAGCCAAAGCGAAAGTCCAGCACCAGCCGACCCACCGGTGGCTCCGATGCGAGTCGGATCAATGTTCCACTCCTGGGCGTTGTGACGGATGAATTGGATGGCCCGTGCAGCATCATGGAACTGCGCCGGAGCAATCGCTGTATCGGTGAAGCGATAGGTAATGGTCACCACTGAGATGCCAGAATTAAGGCACTCCCTGAGAAGGCGGTTGCTCACCTTTTTGACGCCATGACGAAATGCGCCGCCATGGATCGAGACCAACACCGCTGTGGGTTCTTCGGAATCCGCGAGCCAGACATCCATCAGGTTCCGATCATGCGGTCCATACTTCACATCGGTAAACGAGGCAGGGACTGCAGGCTTGAATAATGGATCGGCAGGCTGGGGCCAACCTGGCAACGGGACACACAATGCGAATCCAACCGTGAGAATAGGTATCCATCCCTGTAAGAGCGTTTTTAAAGGGTTTTGAATACATTGTGATATCCACCGGTTCTTCTGACTGCCAAGGGTTCTCGTAATCGCAATCATGATCCACCGCCTAGTTCCTCAGGGTTTCAATTGGAAGTTCAATCATATCCAGTTACGCTACATCTTCAACGGGACAGCAGAGTGCAATACTACAAGAATCAACATCCCTTGAACCGCTCCCTGGATTTCGTGACAATACATCATCAATTATCAATGATCTGGATTAAGAAAAAATGTTCTTGAAAACCCTACCGCTCCTTGGAGCGACTCTTCTTATGATGTTTGGAATCAGCGGATCGGTACAAGCCGAGTCGCGAGTTTACCTGGTGAACGGAGAAACCCGCCTGGGCTTCGTTCAGGTCCGCTTCGGGCGGGTGACTGTGAAAGCGGTTGACAGACTCTTTCAACACCCCGAAGAGGCCATTCACCGAATCGAGCATGTCACGGGGGAAACGACCCTTATTGGCCGCGATGGAATCCTCTTGCGGGAAAAACCGGAAAAACTCAGCAAAACGCTGATTGCCATTCCAAAAGGGTGCGAAGTCCATGTTGAAGAAGTGGATGAGGATTGGGTGAAGATTCGTGTTTTCACTGGTAGGGATGAGTCGATCGGCTATCTCCATACGGACGATCTTTCCGACGAGGTTCTATTTAATTTCGTGAACCCCGCGATTCGGTTCAAAGCTCCTCCCACCAATCTGAAAGATATTGTGGATACCGCTGCCATCAAGCGAAATATCCAAAGGATGGAAGAGCTGAGGAAACAATCCAAAGAGACCGACTTCTCAGCTTCCGGCCAAGATGGATCGGGTATCATCGATTTGACTCAGGAGGAAGAAAAACCGGCGGGTTCAACCACCGCCCAATGAGGCAATAGGCAACTCCGATGATATTGTTTTCACAGGCCTCTATGCAAAGATTCTGAAATCGCCCCCAAAACCTCCCTTCCCGCAAGCGTATGCCTGCTTCGTCAACTGATGTTCCTTTTGTATGAGACACATTTGTCCCCCTTAGGGCATTAGCGGGCTCCTTACTTGAGTCACCATTCTCTGATTGAAACGTCCCTACGCGATAAATCCTCCAAATTCCGACCTAATCGGCTTTCCCAAGATTGGCTTGAATCATGCTCACCATTCGTGAGAAGAACAGGATCGCCGGATACTCATGATCCTTTGGATTGTGAAGAGTCAGCTGGGAC